>CANDYN010000015.1 GCA_947424985.1 Rickettsiales bacterium
AAAGTTTCGCGTCAGACGTTGCAACCCTAAATGCACTTGGAATAATAACGATAATCGTACACGGCGCAGGAAGTAAGCTAGATTCCATGCTTGAAAGTCTTAAAATTGAAAGCAATTTCTTAAATGGATATCGCGTAACGAGCGAAAAGGCAATGGAAGTTGTTGAAATGGTCATGTCCGGAAATATAAACGGAACTTTTGTAAAGCATTTACTTCAAAATAAAGTCCATGCAATCGGAATCTCGTGCAAAGACAGTAATCTTGTTACCGCAAAAAAAGTAAGAAGAACTATGAAAGATGAAGGGTCAAATATAGAAAAAATTATAGACCTGGGTTTTATCGGGGAACCCGAAGAATCAAATGTCGAATTTTTAACTGACTTACTTGAAAACTATAATTGTGTTCCAGTAATTTCACCAATTGCTTTCGATAAAAAATTCCATACCTATAGCATAAATGCCGATGTTTTAGCTTGCTACTTAGGTGAAGTTATGGGTGCAAAAAAAGTCGTTATAATGTCCGAAAACCATTCGATAAAAACATCAAATGGATCTGTAAACGGAGCAATTGAGGTAGATGAAATCGAAAGAATGATCTATGCTTCGTCAGTTAATTCGGCAATGATGATAAGACTCAAAGCTTCAATACAAGCAATACGTGCAGGTGTTTCAAAAGTTCACATAATTGATTCCGAATCAAATGAGTCCCTAATATCCGAGCTTTCGTCTTGCACAACAAATGGCGTTATGATTTATAGTCAAAACATTGAAGACGGAGATGAGTAAGAAAAATCTCTATTTTGAGGGTTATTTATCAGCATGAGCTAAACATACTAAGCTAAACATTTATTGCATTATTATCTAACCCAGTAGTGTCTTTGTAATAACAGCCTCCTGCTCCGCCTTGTGTACCTTCTCAAACCCGGTAGCAGGTGAAGCCGATGCAGATCTCGAAACACACTCAAGTCTGTGTTTTATTCCAACCTTAATACAAGATTCCTCGATAAAGTCACGAATAAAACTCCAAGCTCCCATATTTTTTGGCTCTTCTTGTGACCAAACTATAGATTTTATCGACTTATATTGAGAAATTTTTACCTCAAAAAGCGATGAATCAAATGGATAATATTGCTCAATTCTAATAACCGCAACATCTTTAATTTTCTCAATCTCAAGCCTTTCAAGCAAATCATAATATAGCTTTCCACTTGTAATTACAAGTTTTTTAACTGCCTTTTTATCGATATTCCGAACCTCATCAATTATCGATAAAAATCCCGCTTTATCTGTAAAATCAATAGCTTTTGAAATAACTTTTTCATGACGCAAAAGCGACTTTGGCGACATAATCACGAGTGGCTTTCTGTATTTTGCAAAAATCTGACGACGTAAAATATGAAATAGATTCGCTGGAGTGGTACAATTTGCGACGATCAAATTGTCCTGCGCACAAGCCTGTAAATACCCCTCAAGCCTTGCCGAACTATGCTCAGGTCCCTGCCCCTCAAAACCGTGTGGCAATAACATCACAAGGTTTGAAAGCTGTAACCACTTTTTTTCACACGAAGATATAAATTGATCAAAGATCGTACTAGCACCGTTTGAAAAATCCCCAAATTGCGCTTCCCATATAGTTAAATGATCTTGATTTACAAGCGAATACCCATGCTCAAAACCTAAAACTGCAAATTCTGAAAGTGGAGAATTGCAAACCTCGTAATTTGCTTTTTCGCTAAAAAATGGTGACACAATATTATATTTTTTACCGTTTTGTGCATCAGACAAAATCGAATGCCTATGCGAAAAAGTCCCCCTTTCACTGTCTTGTCCGGTAAGTCTAACCGAATGCCCATCGCGAACAAGTGAAGAAAAAGCTAAAATTTCACCGCAAGACCAATCAAAAATATCACCATCAATCGCAGTCGCAACCTTGTCTTTAATTTGCTTTTCAAGCCTTGGATTTACTATAAAATTTTGTGGAATTTCATGCACCTTTGATATCAAGTCATGAACTTCTTTTTGACTCTTAAGTCCAGTTTTAACCACTTCAAAGCTAAATTTATCACTAAATTTACTCTCATTACTCCTGTCTCGTTTTAATTTCCACCCCTCTTTTCCTTTTTCGTAAGCAGAATCCAAAACGGCTAAATATTCAGCCTCAAATTTTGTAAATTCTTCCCAATTTATATCAGAATTTTTCTCTTTATAAATCTCAAAAACCGTCTTTTTTGTTTTTAAAATATTATACATAATCGGATTCGTGTAAAGTGGCTCATCGCCTTCATTATGCCCATATTTCCTGCTGCAAACTATATCAAATACAATGTCCTTTTTGAATTTTTCGCGATATTTTATTGCAATTTGCGCTATTTTAACGCACGCATCTGCGTCGTCTCCATTTATGTGAAATACCGGACACTCGGTAATTTTTGCAATATCCGTGCAATAACGAGAAGTCCGCACTTCTGCGCTTTCCGCCGTAAAACCAACCTGATTATTGACAACTATATGAATTACTCCGCCTGCATTATAGTTTTTAACGCCAGAAATACTGAAACACTCGGCAACAACCCCCTGTCCGATAAATGCCGCATCCCCATGAAGTAAAATTGGCAGTGACTTTCGTCCGACTTTGTTTTCCGCATAAACCATACCCATTACAACAGGATTGACCGCCTCAAGATGCGATGGATTATAAGCAACTTGAACATCAATCTTTTTCCCACCTTGTTCCCAACTTGACTTATATCCGGCATGATATTTTACGTCCCAAGATACTTCGCCCAAAGATTCATCCGGCTTGAGTGTTTTTGAAAACTCCGAGAAAATCATTTCAAATGGCTTTTTTGCCGTATGTGCTAAAACGTTAAGTCTCCCACGATGGGACATTCCAATTATAACATTACTATAATCAAAACCCATTGCAGATCTAACAATTTCATTGATCGAAGCCAAGGCAGACTCACCACCTTGAAGTGAAAATCTTTTCATTCCGGGATATTTTTTGTGTAAAAACTCCTCAAAATTCTGTGCTTTATATAAATCTTTCGCAATTTCAACTTTTTCTGCCGTAGAAAAGCTGGATTTTATGGTCTTTTTATACTCATTTTGAAGCCAATCGCGTTCCTCCTTGTTCAATATATGACTTAACTCAAGTCCAACGCTTTTGCAATAAATTTCTCTCAAAGAAGCGATCAAATCTGAATTTTGTGGACTTATAATCTTCTCTATTTCACTTGATTTTTGCCTTTTGCCAAAAACAGGATTGATATCCGCCTCAAGATGTCCATATTTTAAGATTATATTTTCAACATCAAAGCCCTGTACTGAACTTTTTGACATTGGCACTTCATTTTTGCTGCCCTTCTCAATAACAGAAATATCGCGTTTTTTCCAACTTGGACCAAAGAAATCAGCTTCAAAAGATTTCCTTTCAATATCGCTTAAATTATCAAAAAACTCTACCCAATCAGGATCAACCGATGATTTGTTACTTAAATAATTTTGATAAATTTGTGCTATAAATACTGCATTTTGCGAATTTAAAAATTGCGTATTTTCAAATATTTCGTTAATTTTTTCACGAATCATAACCTAAGAAAAATTTGCATCTATTGAACTGAAAATTCTTTTTTTGATATTGTCAAGAGTATTTTTTGTATTATTTTCAAAAATTTTACCCCTAAAATATATAGTAAAACCATCTAAATCCCATTTTTCAAGCTCAATTACCTGAGTTTCAAGCTCACCTATATCATTAAAATTTTTCTTAATAGTTTTTGTTATGAAATCAAGATCAAGATCGCTCTTTTTTTGACAAAAAACGAAAGCTAAGTCAATATTTTTCCTTTGAAAAATAATCTTTTTAGCGGCCATTAGGAGCGATAAAAAATTTATTTTAGACTTTTGCTGTAATTGTATAAAAATTTCCTGTAATCTATCAAGCCCAGCCTCACTTTTACATGACCCAAACAACACCAAATCTAAAGCATTTTCAATAACACCTTCTCCGTCGATTTTCTCGTTTTTTAGCACATCTAATATAGATATTGCGAGAATCTCACTCTCCCGTGCAAAAAACTTAAAAATATTCATTTTCAAATCAACTTTTTCAATCTCTAATGTATATTTTTTATATTTCAACTTTTTTTATTTGACTAACAAAAAACCTATGTTATAATAAGTCATAAAACGTAAAAATATGAGTGAAGGCAAAGTAAAAGATACGCTTGTGAAGTTTAAAAATGCAATATTAAGATTAGCCGAAGACGGAGACTCATACAGACAAAAACTCAGTGAAGTAATAGAAAATTTGCATAAAAAAAACGAAGAAATGGAAAAAAGAATGAATAGCATGCAGCAAAATATTCAAAAATTAATAGAAGATAGACACCAACACGAAACGTCAATTACAAGAATTGAAGTAATAAAAAATGACTTATTAAACCAAAAGCATGCAATTGAAGCAATTGAAAAGAATCTGGTTTCAAAAAATGAAGTACTTGACATCAAAAATAAAACCGAAAAATATATCAATGAACAACTTGGCTTAGCTTCAAACAAGCTTAAACATGAAATTCTATCACATATAAGAGAAGACATGCTCCCAAAATATTTGGAAAGTATAAAAATGTTACAGTTTACGTCTCAAAATATACAAAATCCCGTGATAACAGAAGAGCAGCCTACTCCATCTGAATTTTCAAGAATAAATACAGATGCATATGTACAAAGACCGAATATTTCTCGAATAAATACAGATGAAATCAGAAAAAAAATTGTTGAAGCAATAAGTAGCAAAGAATCACAACAAAAAACCGATGTAAGTCCAATAACAATCGAAAAAAAACAAGAAGGTAAAAATAATATCAGTGAACTGCAAAAGCTAATACAGCAAATTAAATTTCAAGATTACACCCTGCCATGCTTCTTCGATGGAAACGAGATTTTTGGAATATATGACGCAAAAAAATGTAAGGAATTGCATATATTCTCAAAATGCCCGTTCTTGCCAAGTGAAAACCTTGCAAGAACCTCATCTGAAATTGGTAAAAACCAAGACGGTGCCGAAAAAAAGCTTGATATCTGTAAATACTGCGTAAAAGAGCTATATAAAAAATATAAGCCAATTAAAATGTCAGAGTTTATCGATGACTTCCTTAGCGGAAAAATCCATAGTTAACTGCAATATTTCTTTATAATCTTTTCAACTTCATTTTGTATCATTTCCATTACAGTATCAGCATTGCTGTTTGTTTCGATCATAATTCTTATAACATTTTCAGTTCCTGACTTACGTATTACCGTACGTCCACTTTTTAATTCGTAGTCCGCTCTTTTTACAATATTTTCAAGCTCGTGTGATATATCAAAGCTTGGTCTTTTTTCAAAATAAATATTGTCAAGATACCGCTTTATTGGTACAAAGCATGATAAAACTTTACTTGCCACTTTACCGCTTACCTGCATAAAGGATAAAATTTTGACTGCAACCATAATTCCGTCGCCGGTTGCACCAAAATCCCGTAAAATAACATGACCCGATTCCTCTCCACCAACAAAAGACTCAACTTCTTTCATCATGGCATAAACTGCCTGATCTCCAACACCTGATCTGAAGTTTTTCATTCCATTTTGTGCCAAAAATTCATCCAAAGCAAAATTTGACATGATTGTCGTAACTATATTATTTGTTTTAAGTGAGTTTTCATTTTTACACCCTAGAGCAAGAGCTGCAATGATCTGATCCCCATCAACAATGTTTCCCTTTTCATCAACAATCGTTAAACGATCTCCATCTCCATCAAGCGCAATTCCAATATCAGATCTTGTTTCAAGAACTTTTTTTTGTAAAAGTTCCGGATGCGTTGACCCACAATTTTCATTAATATTCTTCCCACTTGGCTCATTTCCAATTACAATAACATTGGCTCCAAGTTCCCATAAAATCTCAGGTGCAATCTTATAATTAGCGCCATTTGCACAATCCAAAACAACGCGTATTCCGGATAAATTTGCATTTTGTGGAAAAACCCTCTTTACATGTTCAATATACCTCCCCGCCACATCTTCAATTCTTTTAGCTTTCCCTATCGTACTTGAATCACACAGATGATCCTCATATTTCGAATTAAAAAAAGCATGCTCTATCTCACTTTGAACATCCCTTTGTAATTTTTCTCCGCTAGCTCCGAAAAATTTAATTCCATTGTCAAAATAAGGATTGTGTGATGCTGAAATCATGATCCCTAAATCACAACGCAAACTTTTTGTTAAGAAACTGACAGCCGGAGTTGGAATTGGTCCCGCCAAAAAAACGTCTTTTCCAGCTGATAAAAACCCGGCAGTGATCGCATTTTCAATCATGTAGCTCGAACGCCTCGTATCTTTTCCAATTAAAACCCTATTGGTTGAAAGTCCACCCCTAAACATCTTCCCAACTATTGCACCAATTTTAACCATAACTTCGGCATTCATAATATCCGAATTCGCCCGACACCTAATTCCGTCTGTTCCAAATAGTTTTCTCATATCTTATTTCAAATTAGAATTTTTATTAACAAATGCATTCCCAATTAAGCCCAAAATTATAAATGAAGTCAACATAGAACTTCGTCCATAAGAGACCAAAGGCAGAGGTATCCCAACAATCGGAAATATTCCAATATTCATTCCCATATTAATAATTATGTGCAAAAAAAGCAAACTCGTACAACTATAAGCAACAAGCTTCAAAAAGAAATCGTTTGTAATATTTGCAACGTAAGTTCCGTAATATATAATCCCAATATATAAGATAATTAATCCAATTGTTCCAATAAAACCCATTTCCTCACCTATTACAGTGAAAATAAAATCCGTTTTGTTCTCAGGAACAAATTGTGAACGTGTCTGACTTCCAAGTGTAATCCCGGTTCCAAAAAATCCGCCATTCCCAATTGCAATCCTTGCTTGATTAATATTATATCCAGAATTTAAAACATCCTGATCCGGGTTTAAAAATATCTCAACCCGCTTTTTTTGATAATCGTGCATTCCGTTCCAGATAATTGGAATTGCAACTAAAATTACAACACCAGAAGCAATAAATTTCCAAATCCTAACACCGGAAATAAATAAAATTATAACTGATAAACAGGCAATGATCATTCCCGTTCCTAAATCCGGCTGAATAATTGTCAAAGTACATGCAACTCCACAAGCTGCAAGCGGCTTTAATATCTTTTTGATCGAACCTATGTCTTTCATTCGTGAGGTAGAAAAATATTTTGCCATAAACAAAATTACTCCAATTTTCATAAATTCCGAAGGCTGAATCTGAATAAACCCAATCCCAAGCCATCTTTGTCCACCCATTGCAGACTTTCCCATAACATACGTCAAAACAAGCAATAACAAGCTTAAAAAATAAGCTTCATAGGCATATCGCCTTAATAGTAAAGGGTGAAAACAAACAATTAGTGCAAAAAATCCAAACATGATCGGTAAGGATAAAAGCTGCTTTAAAAACAAAGTTTTTGTTGCAAAATTCGCCGAATAAAGCGCCGTAAGTCCAACAAGTAAAATTAGTAAAATCGATAAAATAAAAGACGGTGTTAAAAGTTTTAATTTTGAAAAATCAAATACCTTATTAACAATATATTCATTTGCTGCTCTAGCTTTTACGCCACCTTTTGAGCTAAATATATTGAACATTTGAAAAAAGAGTGTTGATTTTTATTATTTTATCATTTCTTATTGTCAAGAGTTTATATTAATTTATGGCTGGTCATTCGCATTTTTCGAATATAAAACATAAAAAAGCGGCGAAAGACGCGAAAAAAGCAAAACTTTTTACGAAAATCCAAAGAAAAGTCTCCGTCGCTATGAAATCTGGATCTCCCGACCCCGAGCATAATCCAAAGCTTTATAACGCAATTGCCGAAGCAAAATATTATAACCTCGCAAAAGATAAAATCGAATCGATCCTTAAAAAATATCAAAACGGACAAGATGAAAATTATGAAGAAATAAGGTATAACGGACACGCAAACGGCGGAGTTTATATAATTGTTGAATGTCTAACTGATAACAAAAACCGAAGTGCGGCTGAGGTTCGTGCGGTATTTACAAAAAACGGCGGAAATCTAGGTGAAACAGGCTCAGCTGAGTTTAACTTCGAAAGAGTCGGAGTTATAACCTATTCAAAGGAAGGAAAAGATTTTGAAAGACTTTTGGAGCTTGCAATTAACGCAGACGCAAAAGACCTGGAAGAAGACGAAGATGGATTTTACGTAATAACCGACTTTACGAATTTACATAAAATCGAAGAAAATCTCTCAAAAAACTTAGGTCAGTACCAAAATATGGAAATAATCTGGCGCCCCCTGAGTTATGTCGAACTAGATGATGAAAAAAAAGAAAAATTTAATAAACTGATTGATTCACTTGAAGACTTGGACGATGTTCAAAATGTATATCACAACGCTAATATCGAATAATGATGCAGTTTGCTAAAATATTAAGACATGGGTTTTGTAAAAAATCTATAAAACATGTGGTGATAATCTCAATTTTATCGATCCTCTCCGTTACCTGCCTTGTTTTTATTAATAAATGCTATGGTCTTTTTTACGACTCCCTTGTCGATAAAGATCCAGTTTTAACAGTTAAATATCTGATATACTATAGCATTTTATTGCTAATAACAGCCCTTTGTGATGCAGAAATAAGATGCAATAAACGCTTTTTTACAATACATTTTCGGGATAAAATTTATAACTTTTATAATACAGATGTTTTAGATGATACAAAGTCCCAATACTCGTGCCAAAGAATGAGCCAGGATTTGCTTCAATTTCCTTGGCAATTTATCGATCTCTTTGCAACTTTTTTTCACTCAATCCTATTAATTCCATCCTTTTTATACCTTATAATCATTGGCGGAGTTAGCTTTGGCGTTATATTTTTCTGTATACTAGTTGCAATACTCTGCTCTTTCTTGGGTCAAATAATCGGAAAACCGGTTGTAAATTTACAATATAAACAAGAATCCCTTGAAGCAAAATTAAGACGTGAATTAATCGAAGAAATACCTCTGTTAAAAAAAAATAAATCTCTTCCAAACTTAGATCCAATAAGTCGAAACTATTACCTAATGTCCAGAAAAGAACGCTGGCTTATGTATTTTAAAAATACCTATGAAAGGCTTTCAAAATGTATTCCATACGCAATTTTGATTCCAAAATACTTAACCTCGAAAATAACCCTTGGAACAATGGTTCAATCCGGAACCGCCCTCTCAAAACTCATAACAGAAATCAGCTTCTTCGTCTCAAATATCGATAAAATCGTAGAATTTAAAGCAACAATAAATCGAATCTATGAACTTGATAATATCAAAAAAGATTTGAAATAAAAGAATATCCATATTGCTTTAACATCCAACACACGGATATCCATCCCGCTTTAATACCTCATCCTTTATTTTATCCCAAACCTCCTTATTCTGACAATAATTTTTACACATTTCACCATAACATTCTTCTTCTTTTTTACATGTACAATACGTATCATAGCAATAAGTAACACAATACTCTTTATGAGTTTTGCGATATATTAATCCTGTATAATACCACTCAACATAACCTGAGTGAAATTCATCCACTGCACACTTCTTGATGCATCGATTAAGCATAACCTTTGCATTAATTTTTTGTACAACTACTGTAGTAATCGTGGTACAACCGGTAATCACTAAATACAACAGAATAAATAAATATTTTACCACTTACTCAATCAACCAATACCTTATTAAACAAAGAATTAAGATCCTTTAAAGAAAGATATGGATAAAAGTCAAGAGGATTTGATTTATTTTTATGAAAAATTTATAGCCCAGATCGGTTGCCAACTAACTATTCATTATTTTATCATAATCAAACATCATTTTCTGATTGCTAACATGTGTGTAATTCTGAGTCGTACGAAGACTTGAATGCCCAAGTAGTTCCTGTATTTTCCTAATCTGGGCATTGTTGTCAAGAAGTGAAGTCGCACAAGAGTGACGAAAGCAGTGCGGTGTTAAAAATTCGCCAATTCCAAGAGCACGCCTGATATACTCAAGATTTTTTTGAAAAATTCTTGCAGGAAAATCAAGCCCACTCGATGAAATAAATAAATAATCCCGTGAAAATTCACATAAGCTCAAATATTTCCCAATATATTCATCACAAATCGGTAAAATCGGAATAATCCTTTCCTTCCGTCCTTTTCCGATAATATTTACAAATCCTTGATGAGATAAAAATTGTTTCTTTGTAATGCTTAAAGCCTCGAAAACCCTCATTCCGGATGTATATAGCATAACAATCAAGCTAATATCTCGCAATTTTTCCCAATCCTTCTTATAAAAACTTTCATCGTTTTTTATAAATTCAATGACTTTTAAAATTACCTCAAAAGACGCAACTTTAGGTAAAAATTTTTCAAACCTCGGATGATGTAAATTTAAAATATAAAATAGCTGCTTTTCAGTATAAATCCCACTCTCAATTAAAAAATTCGCAAATGATTTTAAACATGAAATCTTTCGAGCCAAGCTTCTCGGTCCAACCCCAGAGTCTTTCAGTTGCTCAAAAAAGCTCATTAAATCGTCCTTTGTAACTATATGAAAATCAATCTCAGACTCATTCAAATAAAGTAAAAATTGCGATATGTCGCTCTTATATGCCTTAATTGTTTTTTCGGATCTTTTTTCTAAAAATTGTAAATTATTTAAATAATCTTCACAATTTTTTTTCATAAAATATATAATACAGAAAAAATCTATACAAAAAAAAGTTTATACTCAAGAAAAAACTTGTATTTAATTTTTTCTTTTTTAAATTATCCTGATAGAATTATTTTATTTTGCTGAGAATACCAATATTTACATATTTGATCTTGTTTTTGGCGTCAATTTCTGCCTCAAGAAATATCTCAAATAAAGGTATCAATAATACAGTTCAAATATCAATATCAATAATAGCAATTTTATCAACGATAATACACTTATCAATTTTTGGAAGAGAAATCTACACTCTTGCTAATCCATATTTTGATTTTGGATTTATCCAAACGTCTGGTCATACGAAAATCGTAGGAATAATCTCAATTTTCCTCTATGTCGGAATGACTCTCGGACAAAAAATGTTTGATAAATTTAACCACTTTTTAATCCTAATTCTTGGTGCAATTTACTCAATAGGCTTTGCTTCCTCTCCTAATGGGATTGAAATTTGTGTATCAATATATTTTATTTCTCATACTGCCTGTGCATTGTTAATTGCGCATGATGTAAAATCCGGAGCAAAGGTTATTATAACGAATGCACTTGCCTACATCCTAATATCCTACGGAATGCACGATGCGCAGTTTATTGCAGTATTTTTATCGGGATTGCTCGTACATTTTTTTGCCTTACCAATTTTCTCAAATTCAAATAAAACACAAGGGCATAACCTCAGAACTCTTGCAATTATGCAAACAATATCTTCTATTTTTACAATTTTTATCATCCAAACCTTGATAAATATCAACCCAAACCTAATATCCCAAGTGAACACCAAAATTTCCCTAGCTTTAATCGGAACTTTTTTATTTTTTTACGGTACATACTACGCTATCAAAAAATATTGCATAGTAAAATCAATTTTTCATGCGTCAATCTTTTTATTGTCTTCATTCTTTATTTTAAACTCTCTGTCCGAAAACAAAGAAATGTCTGATTTAATCTTCTCATCTTTTGTAATTTCAACCTTTTATCTATACATCATGGCAATGATGATAAAAGCATTTTTTAGACATAAAGAGGGAAGACTGGTTGAAAATATTTATAAAATCTTGTTTATTATTTCCCTCCTTGGCTTCTCCGGATTTCCCTTTATTTCGCCGAATGAAACGCTTAATATACTCTCCGAAAAATCAATTTATGCAAATATATTTATCGCAATATATAAATCTATCGGTATAGTAATAGCCCTAAAATTCGCTCTAACGTTTGAACGACAAATACCAAATGGACATGTAAAATCAAAAATACATCTTGATTCTTTGCATAAATCAATTGCAATAATCGGAACTCTTTACGCAACGTTTTACTCTATTGCAAATTTTAATCAAAGTTTTGCAAATAGCATAGCAAATCTATTTTCATACAGCCTTTCTTTACTTGCTATATATATCATCGCCTCACCGTTTTTGAAAACCCAAAAATCAAACAAAAATACCGCAAATGAATATATAATGAAAATATTCATAATACTAACTACGATCTATGAATCAATAATAGCCTATATAGGCTATCTTTTTGATACCATGACAAGTTTATCAAAGTCGAACATAACAATCGCACAAAGAGCCCTACATGAAATCCAAAGAGACTCAAATGATACACATCATGATAAATGGGATATCCAAAAAAGAAATGAAACAGTTGTATATATAATATCTGCAATCGGAATAGCAATAATGATTAAAATGTTTAGTTAAATATGTTAATAGTGGTTTTCTCAGTTTTTGCATATCTTTTTGGATCAATTCCGTTCGGACTCCTTATCTCAAAAGCGAAAGGTGTTAATCTTAAAACAATTGGCTCCGGAAATATCGGCGCAACAAATGTTGCAAGAGCCTGCGGAAAACCCTTAGCCCTCCTAACCTTTGTTCTAGATGGACTGAAGGGTCTAATTCCAATGCTTATTGCAAAACATTTCATAAACGACTGGATCTGCATTGTCGGGCTTTTTGCAATCCTTGGACATATCTTCTCAATATTCTTAAAATTTAAAGGCGGGAAAGGTGTCTCAACAACCTTTATATCGTTTTTCGCTATATCCCCCGCTATCGCAGTTGCAATATTACTTTCCTGGATCTCAACTTTTATCCTAACGAAATACTCGTCCCTTTCGGCAATAGTCGCGATTACTATGGGACTTATTATCTCAATTTTATCACAAAATATCGAAATAATAACCTTTGCAAGTGGAGCTTTTATTTTGATAATTTATAAACACGTCCCAAATATAAAAAGACTAATGTTAAAAAAAGAAAGTAAATTTTAATTATGCAATCAATTAGAGGTGTTCAAGATTTTTTTAAAAATGAAGCAGAGAAATTTGATAAAGTAATATCGGTCGCACAAAAAATTGCAAAAAAATATAACTTCTCAAAACTAATAACACCCATTCTTGAAAAATCGTCCCTCTTTGAAAGAACTCTGGGGGAAGATACAGATGTTGTCTCAAAAGAAATCTATAAATTTGAAGATAAAGGCGGCGAAATGATCGCACTAAGACCGGAATTTACCGCAGGTGTCGTAAGAGCTGTTTGTCAAAATCATGAACTTTATGGCGCTAAAATGCCCCTAAAACTCTTCTCAAATGGACAACTTTTTAGATATGAACGCCCACAAAGCGGAAGATATCGTGAACATAATCAAATAAATTTTGAAATTTTTGGAAAAAATTCAAGCCATATAGATGCGGATTTGCTAATAATGGCAAGCGAAATCCTTGAAACTCTTGAAATTAAAAACATTAGTCTTGATATAAATTTTATAGGCGGAATTGAATGTAAAAATCAATATATATCATACTTAAATGAATATTTCGAAAAATATAAAAATGAATTATCGGAAGATAGCAAAAAACGCCTTGAAATAAAAAAAACCCTTAGAATTCTTGACTCAAAAAATGAAAATGATAAAAAGATTTCAGAAAATGTGCTTCCAATTTCAAATTTTTATAGCGATGAAACCAAAAGAAATATTGATGAAATTTTATACATATTAAATGAAACAAAAATTGAATTCAAGTTAGAAAAAAACCTCGTACGCGGTCTTGATTATTATACCGATCTCGTATTCGAATTTACAGCCCACGATCTTGCCTCAAAATCCCAAAAAGCTATCATGGGCGGCGGAAGATATGATAAAATGGTCTCACAAATCTCACAAAATAAACTTGATCTCCCCGCAGTAGGCTTTGGCTCTGGAATTGAAAGGCTTATGTCTTTAATGAAAAATGACCAAGAAAAGCCCCTTAAAATCGCAATAATTCCTTATTCCCAGAGTCAAATTGTTACAAGTTTTAAAGTAAAAAAAATGCTTAATTCACATGAAATTTTCAAAGATTTTGCAAAAGACATAATCTTCGACGCAAATTCTATGTCAAAAAATATTAAAAAAGCCGATGAAATGGGCTTTTCACATATATGCGTAATAGGCGAAGATGAAGAAAAAATCGGTGAATTTGAAATACGAAGTTTATCCGATAAAAACGAAAAATTTGTTATAAAAATATGAAAATCCTCCAAGTTCTACCATCTCTAAATTCTGGCGGCGTTGAAAGATGCGTCGTTGAAATTTGTGACTATATAGCGAAAACTCATCAAGATGACGAGGTTTTTGTAATGTCTAAAGGTGGATGGATGGAAATGTTTTTAGATAAAAAATGCCAACACATCAAAGTTAATCTAACAACAAAAAACCCGTTTAAAATCATAAAAAATGCAAAAGTTATTGCAAATTTCTGTAATAAAAATCAAATTGATATAGTTCATGTTCACTCACGTGCCCCGGCTTGGAGTTGCTATTTAGCACGAAAATATTGTAAATTTAAACTAATTACTACGGTGCATGCAGCATACTCTGCTCAAAATTTCTTCAAAAAAATATATAATAAAATCATGTTCAAAGGAGACTGTGTAATCGCAGTTTCCGATTTCCTTAAAAATCAAATCCTTCAAACATACAATGTAACAAACAAGTATATACATGTTATAAAAAGAGGCATTCAAATAGACACCTTCTCTCGCGAAAAAGTTACCTCCCAAAGACTGTTAATTTTGGCAAATGAACTGCGATTACCTGATGATAAATTTATAATAACTGTTCCGGCAAGAATCTCACGTGGAAAGGGACATAAGGAACTGATAAAGGCTCTAAGTATGCTAAGAGGATTCAGCTTCCTCTGTTATTTTGTAGGAGATTTCGATAAGAAATTAAAATTTAAAAAAAATCTAGATAAAATGATCGAAAAACTGAAAATGGAAGATAAAATTCATTTCACAGGGCGCATGAAAGATATGCCTGCAATGTATGCCGTAACAGATCTTGTTATTTTACCTTCCATTAAACCTGAATCTTTTGGAAAAGTGATAATAGAAGCAGGTGCAATGGGCTGTATCGTACTTTCAACCAATATCGGAAATCCGGTTGATATCTTACAAAACGGCTCAAACGGATTTTTAGTAGCAGCAAAAAAACCGATTGATATGTCGAAAAAAATTGCGGAAATAATACACTCAAAAATACACCAAGATCCAATAAAAAAGGCAAATATCTCAAAATATTTTATTGAGAATTTTAATGCGCAAGATACTTGCCGTGCCGAATATGAACTGTATACCAAAGTTTTTAAATCGTAAAATTATATTGACAACTATTTAAAATATGGAATAATAATAAAACCTATTTTTACTGTGTCTGTTTTTACGCAAAAAGAAAAAGAATTACTTAAAAATAGATTTCTTGAGAAATCCCGATTTTTAAGCTTAAATCAGCCACCAGAGCAAAAAATGGAAACACAAAAGCAAAAAATAATCCTCAGAAAAAAACTCCAAACTTGGCAAATAAAACTCACAACTTACTTACAAAAAACTCCACTGGTGAAAGAAATGGGATTATCTGCAAGACAACTCGGAGCAATAAATCGCGGAAGAACTGACCTCGGACTATGCCTTCGTGTTATAAAGCTCTTTAAAATGGCAATGGCAGATTTATACAACCCGGCCATGCCTTCCTTGCGTGGATTAAATCTCTCTCCGGCAGAAATGAAACTTTATATGGCAATTTGGCGAAAGAAACAGTTCTTTTTACAAATGGTTCTCAGTGAGTTTGCGAAAAACCGCCGTATGGCCTTACAAAATACAATAAAAAAAGAAGATGAGCTTCGTCAAAAACCAAACGCGCAACACCTTGACCTATCAAATATTTCAATGCAAAGATATTCAGATTCAAAGATTTATAATAATCAATATACAGAGGAAGAGGTGGATGCAGTTAACAAGGAACTCTCGATATACAAATTTAGCTTTGCAGAAAAACTAAAA
>CANDYN010000016.1 GCA_947424985.1 Rickettsiales bacterium
CAAGCTAAAAAAAGCGAAATTGACAAACTTTTTGGAATTACAAAGCAAATCGAAGGACACACGATTTGTGCCTTTGGAGAGGCTGCTTCTTGGCCAATTCAGGGGTTAATTCGCAATTTTAAAGATGAGATGTTGATGAGGTGTGTTGATTAACGAGACTGCTGATTATCGTTTACAATATTGCCAAATTTTCTTTCTATAATTTTCTGCCCTATTCCCCTATAAAGGTTATTTTCGTTATTACCATAGAAATAATATCTTATACTAAATTTTCCTAATCCAAATGAATCTGACTTTCCAATTTCGCAACAACCAAGGGTTTTACATTTAGGAATAACTTTTGTATTTCTATACTTATCATATGTTTTTTTTGATATCATCATGACATACGATCCTTGTTTGTATTGCTCATGTGGAAAAAATGAAGGCATACTTTCCATAATTTCATTGTGTTCTTGATATATCTTTTGGGAGGAACGCTCAAATCTACGAATTACCTCTTTTGCATTATCATCATCGCCTCTATTGCCAATGATATCATTTCTCTTCATATCATTATAATATTTTTCCTTTACCCCCTGAGGAGGTTTCTTAGAAAAAATACTGCAAAGTTTTTCACAAAAATTTTTTGGAGCTTCAACCTTTGGTGTGTATTTATCAATTTTTCTATTTAATCTATTTCTTAAAAACACCCTACATTGTTTTAATCTTTGCTGCGTTATAGGATCAACTTTTCTCCTTCTTGCCTTTTCAAGAGCTACGGATAAATCTTCCAGCAGCTCAATAATTTTCTCTGGCTTTATGCCGCGTATTACATGTAAACGCTCAACAACTTTAGCAAAAATTAAATCTCCCTCGCAAAGAGATTCAAATATAACTTCTTTTCTGAGTGTTGAATGTACAGACTTTAATTTGGCATATTGATGAATAAAAGCAGTATACGCTATATCGTCACTATTCATCATCAAATAAGGCTTGGATTTACTTAATTTATGAATAAGGGATAATTCTATCTTTATAGCATATAAAATATCTTTCGGCATTAACGACGCAGCCAAAAACCCATGTTCACGAAAAGCAAGATAGAGAAGATTCTCATAAATTTCTTCATTTAGCAAGTTTGCTTTAATTTTGCTCAAAAAATTTACATCTTCAATAATTGCAGCAGCGCAATTTTCTGCATAAATTTTCACATAAACATCTCTTTCAAGATCCTCCGGAATATCTTCAACGCCAAAATCTTGCCTGATAACCTCAATATACCTATTTACATCATCCTCTTGTGATTGCACTTTATATCTTCTCAACAATTTTCTTATTCATCTCCTCTTTTACAATCAGATACGCATTCACAATTGCATTTTCAAAACCAAATTGATCTGCGCCTCCATGACTTTTAACCGAAACACCGTTAAGACCGATGAACATAGCGCCGTTATAATTATTTGGATCAACGGTTTTCATGCTTTGCTTTAAAGCTCTTTTTGCAAGCCCATATCCTGTTATTGAAAACAGATTCCTTTTAAACGCTGATGCAAGTAAACCCTTGACTAATCTTCCAAGCCCCTCAGCTGATTTTATTATTACATTTCCGGTAAATCCGTCCGTTACAACAACATCGACATCACCCGCATAAATTTCATCCGGCTCAATATTTCCAACGAAATATTTTTTCAAATCAGAATTTTTAATCATTTCAGCTGCTTCCTGAATATACGCATGTCCCTTCATGTCTTCTGAACCAATGTTTAAAAGTCCGAGCTTTGGGTTCTTTTTTTTCAAAACAACTTTTGCATATGCAACTCCCATTATGGCAAATTCAAATAAGTTCTTCGCTGAAACTTCGATGTTTGCACCCATATCAAGCAAAACGACCCTTCCTTTCATGCTCGGAACTGTCGAACAAATTGCAGGCCTGTCAATTTCTTTTACTGTTTTTAAGATTATTTTTGAAAGAGCCATCAATGCTCCGGTATTTCCGCCCGAAACAGATGCGTCACATTCCCCGTTCGCAACAGCCTCAATTGCACACCTCATACTACTGTCTTTACTATGCCTTATTGCAGTTGAAGGTTTCATGTCGGATGGAATATTTTCCTTGCAATTTACGACTTTGTAATACGATCTATCAATTTTCATTTTTTTCATTTTAGCTTCTATTCTTTCCTCATCTCCAAAAAGAGTGAAAAAAACCGGCTCATCTTTGTATGTCGCTAAAAATCTTTTTATTCCTTTAATTGGAACCTCCGGCGCATGATCTCCACCCATTGCATCGATTGCAATATTTACCGGTTTTGTTTGCATTTTATCTTGTAAATTCATAAAATTTTAACACACCCAATTTTATAAAACATTAATAATAAAAAAGCAATATTTTTTTAGCAAAATTTCCTTGCAAATTATATAAATTGTGTCATTTTTCCTCAAATTATCTGAAAAAATGTTAATTGTTGTAAAAGTTGGAACAGATAGCGTAATTGGAAATATTAAGAAAATATCAGAGGATATAGTTGCGTTAAAAAAAGATGGACATAGTGTAATCTTGGTTAGCTCCGGCGCAGTTGGACTTGGGCGTGAGATCTATCCGCCTCTTTTATCAAGTCCACCTGAAAAGCAAATTTTAGCAAGCCTTGGACAAGTTGAGCTAATCAAAAACTATCAAATCGAATTTTCAAAACACGGATATTTCGTCGGACAAATTTTGATTACAAAAAAAGATTTTGAAGGAAAAACGGAAATGGATAGCTTTGAGACTATGATAAATCTTATGCTTTCTAAAAAAAATATCATTCCAATTGTCAATGAAAATGATTCAATTGCCTTAGCTGAACTTATGTTCACCGATAACGATGAGATCGCTGGAACACTAGCTTCATTTCTTGGTGCCGATAAATTTATAATTTTGACAAATGTTGATGGCGTTTATGATGATTTCTTCTCGTCAAATCGTAAAGTTATTTCAAACATAAAGATCAACGAAATTCCTGAAATATCATCTGAGAAAAGTAGCTTGGGACGAGGCGGAATGCAAAGTAAAGTAAATATTGCAAAAAAACTCGCAAAACTTGGAATTGAAACGATAATTTGTAAAGTTTCAAATGAAAACGTATTACAACGAATTATAGACGGCGAAGAAATTGGTACAAAATTTATTCCAGCTAAAAGTAAAAAGACTGATAATATCAGACGCCATCTAGCTTTTGATGTTGGAATCAAAACCTATGGAGCAATAATTATAAATGAATGCCTTGAGCAATTAATCAAAACCTCGCAAAATGCATTTTCAATACTTCCAGTAGGGCTTTTATCTCTAAATGGTAACTTTTCCCGTGGAGATATAATTGAAATTAAAAACCAGACCGGAAATCTTTTGGGATATGGACTTGCGAGATATTCCTCCACTGAGCTGCTCAAAATTATTGGAAAAGAGGGACAAAAGCCAATTTTGAGATATGAATATATGTATATTTTTTAATTTATGGATACGATACATGCGATAAAATCTGCAAACCTTACAAAAACTGAACTCCAAAACCTCACGCAGGGGAAAATTTCCAAAATTTTATCTGAATACTCACAGCTTTTGGTTAAGAATATTGAAAAAATATTGATCGAAAACGTAAAAGACTTAAATAAAATGGATAAAAATGACTCAAAATATGACAGGCTTCTTTTAAACGAAGATCGTATAAAGTCAATTGCTGCGGACGTTCTTAAAATTTCTGATTATAAATTTGACCCATTCAAAACAATCTCAGAAACGATTGGTCAAAACGGCATACAAATAAAAAAATCCGCAACACCATTTGGTGTTATCGGGATTATCTTCGAATCTCGTCCGAATGTTACAGTTGATGCGATTTCTATTTGTCTAAAAACCCAGAATGTATGCATATTAAAGGGATCAGCTGAAGCTGAATTTTCAAATGCGATATTAACAAACTTAGCAAAACAAGTACTTGTAGAAAATAACATAAATCAAGATATCATCACACTTTTAAAAGCAACTCGTGATGCGGCTTTGGGGCTAATTTCAGCAAGGGGTATTGTGGATTTGATAATTCCAAGAGGCGGCTCCGGATTAATTAATTTTGTTCGAGAGAATGCGAAAGTTTCGATAATTGAAACCGGAGCAGGGGTTGTTCATGCTTTCATTAATGAAGATTGTGATATTGAAATAGCGCAAAATATAATTTTTAACAGCAAAACTCGCCGTCCAAGCGTCTGTAATTCTCTTGATTGCATTTTAGTTTCCGAAAATCAATTACCAAATCTTGCGGATATTTTAACCTCTATAATTGATTTTGGTGTTGAGATTTTTGCTGACGAAAGATCATATTTGGCACTTGAAAAAATAGGATATAGTGGACTCAAAAAAGCCGATGAAAATAGCTTTGGACATGAATTTTTATCTCTTAAGATATCAACTAAAACCGTGAAAGATATTGATGAAGCAATTGAATTTATTAATCAAAACTCTTCAAAGCATAGCGAGATTATCATCACAAAGGACGAGAAGAATGCAGAAAAATTTCTTAAAAATATAGACGCAGCCGTGGTTTATCACAATACATCTAGCTCTTTCACGGATGGAGGATGTTTCGGCATGATTTCCGAAATAGGGATTTCAACGCAAAAATTACATGCCCGTGGTCCGTTTAGCCTTGATGAGCTTTTGACGTATAAATATGTTGTAAAAAGCGATGGACAAACAAGGTAAATGGAGCAGGGGAATTAGTATAAGCTCAATCACTACAATGGAATCCTCGAAAAAGCTTTATGAGAATTTTTAAATACCTGCCCAGCAAATTTTTTGATATCCATTTCGAGATGTTTTGCAAGAAATTCAGCTGTGTGAATCAAAAACGCCGGCTCGTTTGGCTTGCCCCTGTGTGGGATTGGCGCCAGAAATGGCGCATCTGTTTCGATTAAAATCTTATCAAGTGGGGTAAATTTTATAACATCCTGAATTACCGTTGCATTTTTAAATGTTGAAATTCCCGAGAAAGATAGATAGCAACCAAGATCTAAGCAACTTTTCGCAAGCCATTCAGATCCTGCGAAGCAGTGCATTACACAAGTAAATTTTTGTCCACATTTCAAGCGCTTCAATTCATCAATAGTTTGTCTATCAGCATTTCGTGAGTGAAAAATTATCGGGAGTCCAGTTTTTTCTGCAACAAAAGCATGCCTTTCAAACATCTCTATTTGAACCGCTTCGCTTGGATTTTCTGGTCTATAAAAATCAAGCCCAGTCTCGCCAATTCCAACGATTTTCTTATTTTTCTCACATAAATCAAGAACGAAGTCGATATCAAAATCCATTAAATCAGCACTATCAGGATGGGTTCCAATGCTTGCATAAACATTTTTATATTTTTCAGCAATTGGCAATATTTTTTCTAGAAACTCAGAAGTTTTTGTTGAAATTGTAATCATTTTTTCAATTTTGTTTTTAAACGCAAACTCGATTACATCATCAAGATTTTTTGATTCTTGGATATAATCGAGATGACAGTGTGTGTCAATTATTTGCATTTTTAATTAAGACGCAGAGGCTTCTTTTTCTTTTACAGTTTCAGCTTTTACTTGTTCTTTCATAGCTTCTTGAGAAAAACCTGCACCTAAAGTTCTATCAGTAAGTTTTTTAATAGTAGCTTCGTTAACACCCATAGCCTTAAGCTCGTTATACATTTTAACATTATTTTTGAAGTGATTTTCAACTTTTTTAATGTCTATTACAACACGAACATAAAGAGTTCCATCTTTTGGACTTTCGTACATCTCCTTTCTTCTGAAACCACTGATATCGAGGCCGTCAACAACACTCTTTGTTACAGCTGAAAATTTCTTCATAGCAACCTCAAGTTTTGCCGTTTGAGCAGCAACAGCACCGGCAGTTTTTCCAGATTGCCCAGAAATTTCTTGCGTTACGCTATCTTCAACAACTTTATCAACCCTTACTTTAATTTGAGTTGCAAGATTTCCAATTCCATCAAGAGATGCTTTTTCGATTTGCTCTTTAAGTCCCAAAATTTCAGACTTTTCAGCAATACCAACTGCAGCCAATTCAGTAGAATCTTTAGATATTGCATAAGGATCGAAAACCCACTCAGGAAGATCAAGTTTATCAAGATTTCCTCTTTTGTTACACGCAACGAACAAAACCGCAAGCGCGATAAACGACAATTTTAATATATCTTTATTCATAAAAAACAAAATTCATTGCACTCAATATAACGAAGAATATTTTATTGTCAAGCAAAAAATACTTGATGAGCTCATTGCATTCGGTTGTCAAGCAAAATTTTACACCTTTTTACTCATCCCCAACGCGAAACTTGACAAGTAGCTATATCGCTGTAGTCTAATTTTAGTTTGTTAATTTATATATATGATTAAGTCTGTTTTTTATTCACTAATACTAATATTAACAAGTTGTACCTTTGGAGGATATAACTCGAGCAAGGATTTTACACTGGAAAAACATCTAAAACACAACGGACACGGAAAAAGTATTGTAATAATGAAAATTGGATTCGCCGATGTGGCAAATAATTCACCTTCGGCACCAAAAAGCATTAAGGGTAGATTTGGTGTAAATTTTGATGACATAGCTCAAATGCATTGGTGCAAAGAAAAGGGCGATTGTTTTTACACCAATAAACACAATTCAAGTAGCGGACTTATTACACTAAGTGCATTTTCTTCAGGAACACACGAAACGGGCGGGGTTGTCACCAACCTTTACGCAAAAGATGAAATACCACATAACTATATTGCATTATTAATCGATTCTGGACAATATAATTTAGATGAAATGATATTAAACGTCAATCCAAAACTTTCCGGAAATTCTCTTTTGGCAAGATTTGAGGTAAAGCCAGATGAAATTGTATATTTGGGTGATATAAGTGTAAAAATGTGCAACAGCGGCGGAGATAAACCATCTTATAAGATTGAAATATCCGATACCCATGAACAAGCAATTGGATATATTAAGGCTAACTTTCCGGTGATTGCTGCAAATAGTATTATAAGACGACCAATTGAACTTGGCAGGGGAAATAATGCAAATGAGGATGTTTGTAATATGAAACGCTAGGAAATAGAGTTTTCATTTTTGAACAGTAGATGATGACAAATTAAACTTATGCACTCCAGAATTTACTCTTCTGTGACCGAGTAATGACTGCGTGGAGCCTAAAGATGTTTTTTGTTTATTTCCGTCATTACCTTTATTGATAACATACTGTGAGCTATAAAAATTAGGCACATTACCTGTTACTATTTTATCATCAGTAGTATTATCGTTAAAGTTAATCATCGATATATCATTGGTTTTATTAGTAGATTTTGTCTCATCAGATCTACTGATGCTAAGCTCTTTTATTGCCCCCCGCAATTCCTTTATTTCATTTTGTAGATTTATTATCTCTTCATCTCCCTTCTCAAGCTTGTATCGTAAACTGTTAATTTCATTCCTGAATATATCATTTTCCTTTTCAAGAATTTTAGCTTTCTTTTTTTCAAACCCTAAAGCACTAGAAGTATTTATCAAATTTTGCTGCAAAGTAAAATTTTGCATTTTAAATGCATTATTTTCCTCAATAACTTGTTTCAAAGTTTTCTCTAAAACTATGTTTGCATTAATCGTTCCACGAAGCAATCGTACAACAGCACCAGCTTCTGTAGAGATATCATGATCTCCATTTTTATTTATTTCCAAAAGCAAATTTTGAATCACAGCCAAATCATCGTTCTTTTGATTCATCTCTTTATAAAAAATCAACTGAGAGTAGAATTATTTAAAATAATTGTCAAGAAAATATTTTTTTGGAGGATATTTTATACGCCCATGATGGGAAATAAAATCTAAATAAATCTTCAAAGTCTTATATCTATTCAGGATTTTAATGGAGCGGGTAGTGGGATTCGAACCCACGACCCCAACCTTGGCAAGGTTGTGCTCTACCACTGAGCCATACCCGCATCTATAATGGTGGAGGAAGTAGGATTTGAACCTACGAACTCTTACGAGAGCTGATTTACAGTCAGCCGCCTTTGGCCGCTCGGCCATTCCTCCGCAAAAATTATGAAACCGAAAGAAATTAAAGTCAAGATATTATGTAAATTTTTATTTTTTATAAGAAAGAACTTGATTTTTAAAAAAGCACATTATATACAAATAATATTGCGGGCGTAGCTTAGTGGTAAAGTTCTAGCCTTCCAAGCTAGCCAGGCGGGTTCGATTCCCGCCGCCCGCTCCAATCTTGAGATGTGTCAATTTTCACGAACAGATTGAAGGGTTTTGTATAGATATAATCTAACTTTTCTTGATTTAAAGTTAAGTTCGAGAAAAGGAATTTTAGAATTTCACGTTTTTCAGTGTTTCTCGAACTTTCAAATAAAGTGTAGCTTTTAGAGGCTAGATCAAGCATTACATCCAAAGTCATTTCAAATCGTTTGTCTGCTTGTTGTAATTGATTAAGCTCAACTTCAATTTCATCTTGTCTTTCTCGTAGAGGTTTTAAAAGCTCAATTCTTTCCTCTGCCGTAATTGACAAATCCTCCGCACACCTTAAATTCCAGTTATAAATTTTTGTTTTAATATTTTTATTTTCCAAATTTAATTGTTCGATAATCGTTGTATGTTCTTTGTATTCAACTTCAATTGATTTTTTAAGAGCATCTTTAATTTCGTTTAGAATATCATTTGGAATTGAAATATCTTGAATAGCATTTTTTAATTGAGATAAAACTTTGTTTTCATTTATGTTATGACAGAATTTACAGCTAGTCTTTTTATTATTTGGTCTGATGTAAGTGTGTCCTTTTTTAATGTATGGACTAAAGCTACATCCACAATGAAAGCATTTTATAAGTCCTTTTAGAATAAAATCATCTTGAGTTCTTTTGTATTTATTATGTCCTCTGCTGTGTTTTATGCCTTGGCATTTATCAAACAAGAATTTATCTATAAGTCTTTGATATTTATGTGGTCTTAAAATTTTATTGTCATCATCGTCTTTATCTTCGATGAATCCATGATAAAAATGACTACTTATCATTCTGTCGACTTGGCTATTTGAAAGAATTTTACCACTTTTTAAGTTTGTAAGTCCAAGTTTAACATATTTTATTGCCAACTCCTGACAAGAATAAAGACCCGTTGAATAGTCTTCAAAAAGATTTTTAATTAAAATACTTCTTACTTCGTCAATAACAACTTCTTTATTTTTATTCAAATAACCAAGAGGAACATGCCCGAGACTTTCTCCATTCCTTCTTTTTTCGCCAAAACCTCTTTTAACATTATCGCTAATTGAATTTGCATAAGCCGTTGCCATCAAAACAAACATTTGATAAGCCATTAATTGAGCGGAGTTTGCTTTCTTATCTAAAATGTTATTTTCTCTGATGAAGTGAATAGATAATTTACCGGCCATTCTTAATTCTTCTAAAATAGGCACTTCTTTAAAACTTCTTTGCAACCTATCAACTGCATCGCATATCAAAGCAATAGGCTCTCGTTGTTTTTTAATGAAATCTATCATTTCATAGAAAAGCTCTCGCTCTCCTCTGGTTGAACTTTCAACAAGCTTGATTTCTTTGATAATTTCAAATTTCTTTCTAGTGCAATATTCTTTCATTTTGAATATTTGAGCATCGAGAGAGTTGTTGTCTCTTTGCTCAATACTTGAGACTCTTGCAAATATTACGGCTTTCATATGCTTATTACTTTGTTGTTAATTTGGCGTATTCACTCATTACATCACTACCCCCTTCATATTTCTTTTGCTTAATTCTATAACTCAGCCACAAAAATTTATCAACAAGACGGTAAATTGAAATTGTATCATGGAAATCTGTTTTTAAATCAATTCTATTAATGCCTTCTATTGTGGTGCCAAGATAATCTTTAATAAACGTGTCTATTGTATTTTTTAAGGAATCATATTGATTGTATAAAATCCTTTGATAGCCATATTCTTCTAATTTACCCCTCACATGACTATCATTTATAGGAGTTGATGTATTTGTATTTATTTCATTATTCCAATGGTCAAATTTCGATCGAAATGATGGGTAGTTATTATCTGAAGCTGTTATTTCTTCAGTTTCTGGGTGAAACAATTCTACCTTACTCTCTTGTTTTTTTATTACAGAATCAATAACGGCAAATAAATCTTTATTTTTTACAAAAGCACTATACATTTCATTCAAAATAAAACCTTTAACATTATCTGAAAAAATTCCTTTATTACTTTGTTTAAAGATAAAATATAAAGCTCTATCATTATCTACATATCTTTTATCTGACATCCAAACCTTATTGTAAAAAACCTTTAAGATCTCAAGATTTTGCTCTTTATTGTCCTTATTTAATAAGTTACTCATATATTTCATTACTTTCTTGCTTAATTCTAAACATAACTTTAATAAAACGCAACCTTATTCCAATAAAAACCCTTTCATAAGCTCAGCTTGTTTTGAGAGGTAGTCTCCACCGTAACTTGAATATAAAACCGGCATTTCATTTTTTTGACCAAGGTTTTGAGCAAGTGCAATTGAAAGCTCTACTCCGTTTGGCATTTTCTTCATTGCTCTTGCCATGGTATGTCTAAAGTTGTGAGGATTGATATATTTGAGTCCATTTGCAATAAAAGCAGCCTTAAAAATATCTCTAACGCGTGAATCAGATGCAATAGGCTCTTTTTGCAAAACCATAGTTTGCCTACCTTCATCCGTAAAACTTGGTATATTTTTTGGAAATAATGGGTCGGAGCCCTTAAAACCTTTCTCAATTAAATATTCCCTCCACTTCAAAATATTATCAATAATATCTTGGCACTGTCCGATAAAAAATGCCATAATATATTTTCTATTTTTTGTGCTTATTCCCCTCTTTGGGTCTTGTTCGAATGCCCATGCGTGGTATTCCTCTAAAAATATTATACTATCGATTCTTGTTGTCATCAAGGCTCTGATTCTCGCGCCAGTAAGGAATTTTAAACTAATCATTGCTTTATTTCGAAATTGAATTTCTGTGATAGTTGATAATGTTCGAATGGTTGAAAGAATTTCTAAAACAAGATAGCTCTTTGGTATACTTGTCGCCGTTGCAGTATTCTTTTCGTTATCTGTGGGATATAGATATTCTATATCCGCTTGTTTTATGTTAGCATATTCTTTATGGTTTTTAACCAAGTATTCTAAAAGTTCACGTATATATTGCAGGGCGTGTACATAAGAACCAACTGCAATATTTTTCTTTGTTACTTTGTTTTTCTTGCTCAATAAATGTTCTTTAAAAATAATTGCTTCGTCGCCGGTGAACTTCTTAAAATCTTTAAATCTTGTTGCAACCTCAAACTCGTGAATTGCATTTGCATATTTTACAACGGTTTCCCTCTCCTTTGGATTTTTATCATTTTCACGTTTATGTTTTAGCTGTCTAAAAAACTGGTACTTTACGATTTCATTTGCTTCATTATAACGGGTATCTATTTCTTGTGACATATATAATAAAATAATAAAAAATTACAAAAGTAACAGCTGCTCTTCTTTGAAGTGAGTCTTGTTGCTGGCAATAGAGGGACTTGAATTGCTTTGCGTTTCTGTTGAGCATTCTGGAATCAATTGATTTTCACATGACTCACTTACTACCTCCTTTGACCCTATTTCAAAGTGAGTCCTACTAGTGCTATTTGAGGTATTACATAGTGTAATTATAGTTGCAGTAACTCCAATAATATTCAACATAACAGCTGGAAGCCATAGTCTTTTTTTATGCGTTAAATGGTATTTAATTATTCCGGCTTGACTTAGAGTGAATGAAATAAATACCCCTATAGCATATAGTGGTATTAAATGATGAGGATTGGCATTGCAAACTATAATTATAAAAATTGACGCAAGACCCAAAATCATTATTCCGTTTGAATAGACAAGCTTATCTCCAAGACGTGAGAAACGTTTTGGTAAATATCCATCCTTTGATAGCATTGCTGTAAGTCTTGGAAAGTCGGCATAGCTTGTATTCGCAGCTAGAAGTAAAATTACCGCTATTGAGGCTTGTATTAGATAATAAAAAATAGTATCTCCAAACACACTATGAGCTAAAATTGAAATTAATGTCTCTTGGGTAGGATCTGGTAAGATGTTATTTTCTTTGCACAACCATGTTAATCCAACAAAAAAAGTACATAGAATAACGGCCATCCAAGCTAATGTTCTATGTGCATTTTTTCTAACGGGTTTTTTAAAGAGCATTGTGCCATTTGAGATAGCCTCGATACCGGTAAGAGCGGCACATCCACTAGCAAAAGCGTGTATAAGTAAGGCTATAGGGACAAATTTAAGTGCAGGAGTGGTTACATCAACAATTTCAACTATCGGAGTTTGAATACCGATCAATGCTTTATAAATTCCGACTATCAACAGAAAGGCAATGCTGACAATAAAAAAATATGTTGGTAAAGTGAAGATATTTGCTGATTCTCTGGTTCCTCGCATATGTATGACCGTCATAACGCAAATTATGCAAGCGGAAAACACACCCTCATAACCATGTAGTAATGGAAATGCTGACGATATGTTATGAGCCCCAACAGCGATACTTACTGCTACAGTTAACGTGTAATCTATTATAAGGCCTGAAGCGGCAATAAGCCCAGCTATCTTCCCTAGGTTTTCAGAAGCAACTGTATAAGCACCACCACCTTTGGGGTAAGCTGTAATAATTTGCCAGTATGATAATACGATGATTATTAATAAAATTGAGATTAAAATTGCAATATTAAAGGAATAGCTGGTAGCATAATATGAAAATGCTGCTAAAGTGAGCAGAATTTCCTCTGTTCCATAAGCAACTGATGAGAGGGCATCTGAAGATAGAATTGCCAATGCTTTCCATGTCGGAAGCTTTGTGTGCATTGTATTTCCAGGGTCTAACGGTTTCCCAAATATAAATCTTTTTATGGCTATAAACATATGCTCTTGACTAGTATCTCTTAAAAAGATTCCACAAAATTTCATCTAAATTCTGTTTCCGATAATTCCATCTAAGTTCAGATTCTTTTAAATGCAAGATGAATTTCTCATCCGTTAAGCCATTAAACTCTTTTAAAGCTTCATTTGCCCAGCCTCTAAATTCTATCGCCTTTTATGAATTCACGCGATGACCTATTGCCAAAATTACTTTTAGATTATAATACTCTAAAAATCTCTCAACTTCCCTACTTCCCTCAGTTTGAACTTGTGCAATTTTTGCACTCGTTGAATCTTTATCTAATTCACCTTCTTCAAAAATATTGTTTATATGTTTTGTAATTACACTTCTGTCAACCTCAAAAAGCTCTGAGATTTTCTTTTTCTTATCTTTTCATCTTTCTCCAAGAGCTCGTTAATTGCTTTTATATTTGTTGTATGCATGCAAAAACAAATATCAGTTGATTATAGACAACACAAAGAATTACTGTCAAGCTTTTTTGGAAAAAACTATCAGATTTAATATCCCAAAGACGCCCTAACCATGTTTCTAAACTCCTCTTTATCCTCTTCTGACCAATTATCTCCTATTCTTCCATTATTCCTCGTATCCATTTCCAATGAAGAGTCGAGGCTCTTTTCAAGAAAATCATTCATATCTTTATTTAATATTTTAGAGATTTTATAAAGAAATTCTATTGTTGGACTTTTTAAGCCAAGTTCATAGTCTTTAATCTCCTCACGTGAGAGTTCCAGGGCATTTGCAAGTTGTTCACGAGTTAATTTGGAATCATTCCTGGCTTTCAATATCTGCGTTGCAAAAGCCTCCTGATAACCTATCATAATACGAATCAAATATTTCAATAATTACATTAATTTAGTTGCTTTTTAAAAGCAACTGTTTTTTAATTCGTTGATTACGACACAAAATATGTCAAGAAAAAAAATTCTTATTGTTGAAAATCATCCCCTAACATTAAAACATGAAAAGGAAATTATTGAGAAAATGGGCAAATATGATGTAATTTGTATTGATAAAAACTTCGAAGATTTAACAGAAGACTTTATGAAGAAAAATGATATATCTCTTGCTTTACTTGATATAGAGCTTGATCCAGAGGAAAATAAAATCTCAGGTATAGACGTTGCTAAAATGATAAGGAACTCCAGGGATACAGAAATTAACAAAATACCAATTTTCATCGTATCTTTATTATCAAAAGATGCAGATAGAATTTCAAAAGAAGCAAAAAGTCAGATGTTTTTTGGTAAGCCTTGCAGCGAGGAAACGCTTGCTCTTTATATTACAAGATTTCTAGAAGAAGGTTTGGAATATAAGATAGATTTTGATTAATGCTAAGAAAAAGTTTTGGTATGATAGTTTTAATTTTTGCAATTACTGGGACTGTGGTGATCTTGGATGCCTTGGTTGAAAGGTTTTTAACAAAGAAAGAAAGCAATAACTTCAAAATAATATCAAATAATATTGCTAAGAATATCCTAGATATGGAAAAGCAGGCTGAAGAAAGGCTGAAAGTTTCAACTTTATTTTTAGAGAAATATTTACAGGAAAATCCATTAAAGGGCAATCCTGTTCTGGATATGGAAAATTTAATAAATTTTACAAAACTAGCTAATGTTGATAGAGCAACACTACACAGCCTTAATGGCAAAAAAGTACTTGGTAGTTCAACGCCATTGTTAATAGATCCAGAAATAATAGAAAAAATGAAAACATACAACCTATTAGATAGGGTTGTTAATCCACAAGAATTCTTATCGATGGATCATAACGTTGTGATTTTTCCTATGGGTCGTGACACAGTTACTGGTGCAACCAGTAAGCCAATATTACGCTTTAGTGAAAAATTAAATATGATAATGTCTTGTGCCATGGAGGTAAGCGTGTCTGACGTGATAAAAACTGATATTACTTTACACCCTGATCTTACATACATATCTCTTTCAACTCCATCCGGTATTCTATTTGCTGATAGTCGTGATAGCGTGAATACTAAACTATCGCCCGTAAATGAGCATAGTGATGATATTCAGATTATTGAAAATAGTAACAATAGTGTAAAATTACAACTATGTTTTGGTGGCTTACAAAAAGAAAATGCCATAAGAATTATTGATAAGACTGTAAACTCCAAGAATCAATACTTCTACGTCCTAACAACAGAATTTTCAAAAAAAGATATTAATAAGCAGATTTTCTCCACCAGGGTTATTTTTGGTGTAATTTCTGTATTGATATTTGGAATTTTATTTTTTATTAAAGATTATAAAATGTCGTTTTGAGTTATGAGATTAAGATTTGGTATGGTTATTTCGATTTTTATAATAGTTAGCTCTGTTGCTGTTGTAGACTTCTTTGTTGAGAAGTTTTTAACCAAAAAAGAAAACAATAACTTCAAAATAGTATCAAATAATATTGCTAAGAATATCCTAGATAACGAAAAACAAACCGAAGAAAGACTAAAAATTGCAACATTGTTATTAGAAAAGTATTTACAAGAGAATCCATTAAAAAATAATCCTGATCTCGATAGAGAAAATTTAATGAATTTTGTAAAATTAACAAACATAGATCGTGTAACGTTACTTGATAGTAATGGTAAAATATTGGCAGCAACAAATTTAATATTGAGCGATGAAAAAGTAAGAGAAAGCGTAAAAAATTATAGCGTTCTAGACAGAATTACAAATCCAAGTGATTTTTTATCTCAAGATCACAATGTTGTAGCCT
>CANDYN010000017.1 GCA_947424985.1 Rickettsiales bacterium
CGCGATCTTACGGTTTGGATTATTTTTGATAAGTCGTCACTAATTAGGAAATAATAAATATCATCTTGTGGATCTTCGAGCAGCTTCAGCATTGCGTTTGCGGCTTGTTGATTAAGATAATCTATCTTATTGATTATTATTATTTTACAGTTTGAATATGATGGTTTTAACGATGTAAATTGATTTATTGCGCGAATTTCATCCACTGTTATTTGGTTTTCATTTGTAATGATCAAAAGATCCGGATGAGTATTTTTTTCAATTAAATTTAGCGATTTTGATTTACTTTTTGCATCAAAAGTTAGGATAAATTTTGCAATATTTAATGCTAAAGCCATTTTACCTATACCTTGGGTACCATAGAAAATATTTGAGTGATGCAATCTATTTTTCTTGAAAAGATTTGTTATTTTTTGAAAAATTTTCTCATGCGTTTCACTTTTTATTTCAGCGATTGGCTCTTCGATTTCTTGTAATTTTTCTTTCATTTGAACTATTTTTTCTTCAGGTTTTACTATTGGAGTTTCTGGAATTTTTTCTTCGACAAGTCCAAATAAATCCATAGAATTATTCAACCGTTACGGATTTTGCCAAATTCCTTGGTTGATCGATATCACTTCCTTTTTCAAGAGCCGTGAAATATGCTAGAAGTTGCATTGGCAATGAATATGCAATTGAAATTGCATTTGCAGATACAGTTTTTACTTCGATCATTCCTAGGGTTTGGGATGAAAATTTTGAGAAATAATCACACCCGGCTTTGTCGCTAATTAACACAACCCTTCCATCGCGAGAGAAGATATTTTCTATATTTGATGCTGTTTTGTCGAAAAGGTTCGAGCTTGGTACGGCACAAACAACTGGGATATTTTTGTCAATTAATGCGATTGTTCCGTGTTTTAATTCACCCGCTGGAAGAGCTTCGGAGTGAATATAAGACAATTCTTTCATTTTAAGTGAGCCCTCCATCGCAAGCGAATATGAGATTCCGCGTCCGAGATAGAGCATACTTGAATATTCGCGAAGTTTATGGGATATTTTTTGGATATTTTCGATCCAGCTTTTATCATTTAATTTATGTGACATATCAAGAATTGCATCTCGCCATTCGGCAACAATTGCAGAGATTTCTTTGATTGTAATGAGCTTTTTTCTTGCCGCGATATCAAGTGCGAGCATTTTTATACAAAGGATTTGTGAGTTAAAAACCTTTGTTGATGCAACTGCAATTTCAGGCCCGCAGTTTAGTTTAAAATACGCATCGGACATATTTTGCATGGTACTTTCTTCGGTATTCACGATTGATAGGACTTTTGCATTGTGTTCTTTGATATATTTTATTGCACCGATTGTATCTGCGGTTTCACCGGATTGAGAAATTGCAATATAGAGTGTATCTTGTTCGATTATTGCGTCTTTATAACGAAATTCCGAAGCTATATACGATTCACATGGGATTTTTGCATATTTTTCAAAGAAGCTTGATGCAACAAGACCGGCATAATATGAAGTTCCACAGGCGATTATTGAAATTCTTTTGACTTTACTGAGGTCGATTTTTGAGATTGCATCGAGAGAAAAACCTTCTTTTTCATCAAAACAATGGTTAATTGTTGAAAGTAGGATATTTGGTTGATCATGGATTTCTTTTAACATGTAATGTTTATATCCATCTTTTCCAACTGCGTTCATTGTCAGATTTGATTTAACTATTTCTCTTTTTACGACTTTATTATTTTGATCAAAAATTTCGATCGACTTAAGGCTTGCGAAGCCGAAATCTCCGTCTTTAAAATATAGGATATCACTTGCAACTGTAATTATACTAAAAGCATCCGATCCCAAGATTATTGCGTTATCCGCAAAGCCCGCAACAAGGGGTGATCCATTTTTTGAGAACGCCATTAAATCCGGCTCGTCTTGGCAAATTGCAACGATTGCATAAGCGCCTTTTAGTTCTTTGATTACTTTTTTAAATGCAGTTTTGAAATCATCACCTTTTGACATTAAAAAGTCAATATAAACCGGGATTACTTCTGTATCGGTTTGAGTTTTAAATTTTTTACCGTTATCTTCAAGGAATTTTTTTAATTGGGCATAGTTTTCAATTATTCCATTATGAATTACGGCGATTTTACCTGAGAAGTGTGGGTGGGCATTTTCTTTTGTAACTTTACCGTGAGTTGCCCATCTTGTGTGCCCAATTATGATATTTGATTTTGCGTTTTGTTCTTTACAGGCTTGCATTAAATTTTCGATTTTCCCAACCTCTTTTATTACCTTTAGTGTATTATTTTCAATAATTGCAATTCCTGATGAGTCATATCCGCGGTATTCAAGTCTTTTTAAGATATCAAGCGATTCATTCACGACATTTTGCTCTTTTCTTATCAATCCAACAACTCCGCACATAATTTTACTAGACAATAAAAATTTATACTTTATGATAATGGGAAATATTTTAAAATCAATGGTTAAAATAACAATTTTTGCTTTTCCGGGTCAGGGTTCACAGTATTTAGGAATGGGTAAAAGTGTTTATGAAAACTATGCTTGTTCAAGAGCAGTTTTTGACGAAGTTGACGATGCGCTTGGTTTTAAATTATCAAAAGTAATTTTTGAATCAACTCAGGAAGAGGTTACGCTGACTTACAATGCACAGCCAGCTTTGATGTGTGTATCAATGGCGATTTTAAAGGCTATTGAAGAGGAAGCGGGAAAAAAGATTGATGCAATGGCTTCTATGTTATGTGGGCATTCCCTTGGGGAATATTCTGCTCTTTGTGCGGCCGGGTCTATGACGATTTCAGATACGGCAAAGATTTTATCAATTCGTGGGCATGCCATGAATAATGCATCACCTGCTGGGACTGGTGGAATGGCTGCGATAATCGGTGCGAAATACGATACTCAGATCAATGAATTACTTGAGTCTGCGAAGCTTGAGGGGGAAGTTTTGGTTGTTGCAAACGACAATTCTTTTGGACAAACAGTTATTTCTGGCTCCATTGCTTCGATTGAAAAAGCTATTGAAATTGCAAAAGAAATGGGAATAAAAAGAGCGATTAAGTTGCCGGTTTCCGGTCCTTTTCATTCGCCTTTAATGAAAAAAGCAAGAGAGGAAATGCAAATTGCACTTGAGGATGTTAAGATTTTAGATCCAAAGATTCCTGTGATTGCGAATTATACGGCAAAAGCCACAACGAATGCGGCAGAAATTCGTGATTTACTTGTGCATCAGATTACAGGAACAGTTCGTTGGAGGGAGTCGATTGAATACGCTGAAAGCTTAGGATATGAAAGACTTTTCGAGATTGGGTCAGGTAAGGTTTTAAACGGACTTACGAAGCGTATTTCGGAAAAGATAAATGCAATATCAATTGAAACAAAAGATGAAATACTTGAAAACAAAGATATTTTATAAAATATTTTTAACATTTTGGTTAGTTTTTAACGCAAATTTATCGTTTGCTGCCGGTACTTTGGTTGTTCGAGATATTGAAACTGAGGAGTTTTTAAGAGAAATTTCGGCGCCCTTGATTGAACAAGAATTAGTTGCTTCGGGAAGCGTGGATCGTGCATTTCAAAGTGGAATTAAGAATGGTGAAAAGCCGATCCAGACTTTTCGTCCGACTTTTTCTCTTACAAGTCGTGGGATAAAAGCAGTTCCTGTAAATCAGTTACCACAATTTAAAGAAAATCCGTTTCCGAGAGTAAATTCTGGTGCACTTTTCTCAAAACCAAAGAAGCAGAAGCCGCAAAATATTGAGCTTTTTTTAATAAATGACGATGCTTTAAACGCATTTGTAACAAATGGGAAAAAAGTATTTGTTTTTTCGGGTTTAATCACTGCTTATGATAATTCAAATTTACTTCGTGGGGTTTTAGCTCATGAGCTTTCGCATATTTTCGCTGCACATTTAACAAGAAGCGCGATCAACGCTGATATTGCAAGGAAGGATGCGGCAGTTGGTGGGGGATTTATGACGCTTTTAACTCTTGCATCGGGTGGAAGTGGGATGGCTGCTGGTTTAACGAGTTTATTTTCGGCTACGACAATTGCGAATTCTACCATGCTTGAGTTTTCGCGGGAATATGAAAAAGAAGCGGATTCAAAGGCTTTGCGTAACCTTATGATGCTTGGATATAGCGCACATGGGTTGCTTGATTTGATGAACGATTTTAAGTCAAAGATGGCCGGTGGTGAAATTCCACAGATTTATCGATATTTTTCTACCCATCCGCTGCCGGACGAGAGATATGCAATAATTTTACGATCTGCTTCAAATGAGGATCAAACCACTCTCAGAATTGATTTAGCTGTTGAAGATAAATTCCAAAGGGTAAAGGCTAAAATTTTAGGAATCAACGGGTTTTTACAAAATTATACACCGATATCAACGAGATATTCGGGGCTGCCGAGTCAGCTTTCATCGAAGTTAAATTTTTATTCAAGATATCGCGAACTTTTTTATTATTTTGGAAAATTTGACTACAAAGAGACAATAAATATTGGACTTGACCTGTTGCGTTTTGCACCAAATGATGTTTATATTGGTGAAGTTTTGGGGCAATCTTATTGCGCTTTATCTGACATGTCAAGTGCAGATTATTACTTTGGAATTGTTAGGAGTAAAATTAGGAATAATTTGATTATTGAGTATGAATATGGAGAATGCTTAACAAGGTTTGGGAAAGAGGATTCCGATATTCAGCGTGGAATTGGAATTTTATATGCTTCGCATTTATTAAATCTTGACGAAAAAGAGATTAGCGATTTGATTATTAAGGCTTGTCAAAAAATTGAAAATCGCGGAGTGCGTGGGCTTTCTGAGTTGATGAGTGCCAAGGAGTCTGCGAAGATATTAGCTGGCGAGACAAAAGCTATTGAGACCTTAGAAAAGGTAATTTACGACAAAGATTTTGAAAATTTTGAATATAAAAATCAGGTTTTAGCTTATTATAACGAGCTCAAAAATTAGTATGGATACGGTTTCTGAGATAAAAAATAAGGTCAAAATTTCGGACATTATTTCAAAAAGATTGAAATTGTCATCAAACGGCGCGAATAGGTTTAAGGCTTGTTGCCCCTTTCATAATGAGAAAACTCCATCTTTTCATCTTGATGATGTGCGTGGGATTTACAAATGTTTTGGTTGTGGCGAGAGCGGAGACATGTTCAATTTTATTCAGAAATTTGACAATTTAAAGGATTTTTCAAAGACGCTCGAAGTTGTTGCGGATATTGCTGGCGTTGAGGTTACAAAGGTAGTAAAGGACGAAAAAGTTGAGCTTGAGAAAAAAAAAGCACAGGACATCAACCAATTTGCTTGTGGTATTTTTCAGAAAGATTTACAGGGTGATGAGGTGGCACAGAAATATTTAATTAAAAGAGGCATAAGTAAGGCAAAAATTGAGGATTTTTGTTTTGGATTTGCGAGGGATTCGTACAATTTTTTGACATCTGAATGTGAAAAAAATGGGTTTAAGCTTGATGATATACTTGGATCAGGATTTGCTAAAAAATCCGATAATAACTCGGTTTACACAATTTTTCGAAATAGAATTATAATTCCGATATTTGACGTTTTAGGCAAGTGCATTGGCTTTGGCGGGCGGGCCATGAGTGATGATGTTTTACCGAAATACATAAATTCTTTTGAAAGCAAGGTTTTTAAAAAGGGGAAAATGCTTTACAATTTAAACAGGGCGATTAAGAAAAAGTCGGACTTTGTCGTGGTTTGTGAAGGATATATGGATGCGATTTCACTTGATATTGCAGGGTTTGCAGCCGTTGCCCCACTTGGGACTTCGATTACACTTGACCAGATTTTACTTGTAAAAAAATATTTCAAAAAAGTTGTTTTTTGGATGGACAGTGACGAGGCTGGGAGGGTATCGCAATTAAAGTCTGCAAATTTAACTTTGGGGGTTGTAGATGAAACTTTTACGGCTTGTTTTGTATTACAAAAAGACGGGAAGGATCCGGACGATTATGTTCGAAAAATGGGAAAAACTGCAACGCTTGATTTGATAAATAATGGGGCTTTATTGCATGATTTTTTATGGCAAAATTTATCAAAAAATATCGATTTTAAAAATCCGAACGACAATGCTAAATTACAAACCGGTATTACGAATACGCTGAATTTATTAGTGAATGAAAGTTTAAAAAAGGAGTATTCATTTTTTTTTAAGAACAAGATTTATTTATCAAAATATCAAAAAACATTTGAAGTAAAAGAGGAAACAAAAAAACCGGAGATAAAGGCTGAAAATTTAAGTAAAAAAGATAAATTACAGGTTTTTATGATGAAAATTTTATCGCAAAAGAAGGAGCTTTTGGAGCATGTCGAATTTGATTTTGAATTAGATGAAAAATTTGGTGAGGTTTTTGCAAATATTTTAGAAAATAACGAGGATTTATCGGATATTTTTGATATTTACGGGATTAATTTCTCGATTATTTGTGATGATGAGAGGGCGGGTAATCAATTTGCAAGATTTTGTATTGAATATAAGGCAATTTTACTTGAAGAAGAGGTTAAAAAGGCGATTTCAGGAGGAGGCGATTTAAGGCGAATTAAAATTTTAAACGAGGAGAGAAAAAAAATTCTTGAAAAATTAAAAATGTACAATATATAGATGAATATAGCGTTAGAATATGAAGAAAAATACGGATGTTATATTTAAACAAATTTTGGTTTTTACTATGAAAAATAAAACACACCTTTTAACTATTTTTGCAATTTTATCGGGAATTTTTTTGATAATTTTTACTCCAAACAGTAGCTGTAAACAGGCCGATATTGCAAAGGAAAGGCAGCAAAAAAACGTTTGTGGGTATGATTTTTCATCGGGGTATTCATCTTTAGTTGAAAAGATTTTACCGGGCGTTGTAAATATTTCAACAACTGCAGTCATCGACAAAAGGCATTTTGCAATTGATGATTTATTTGGATCTTTTTTTGGAAGAAATCAGTTTTTTCAGGATGTTCCACATAAAAAAAAGAAGGAAAGGTTGTCAATTTTAGGTTCAGGATTTATATTGGACAAAGATGGACACATTATAACAAACTACCACGTTTTAAAGGATGCAACGGAGATTTTAATTACAACACAAGATCAAAAAGAGTATAAGGCAAATCTGATTGGGTTTGACGAAGCGAGTGATTTAGCGGTTATTCGTGCTGATATTAAAAATCCGAAATTTGTTAGCTTTGGCAGCTCTAATGAAGCAAAAATTGGTGATTTTGTTTTAACGATTGGGAATCCTTTTGGGCTTGGTGGAACGGTTACGCAGGGGATTATTTCGGGAAAATCAAGGCATATTTCGGGTGATAATCCGTATGATAATTTTATTCAAACCGATGCTCCGATAAATCATGGGAATTCCGGTGGACCGATGTTTAATCTTTGTGGTGAAGTTATTGGGATAAATACGGCAATTATCAGCCCTACTGGAGGTAGTGTTGGGCTTGGTTTTGCGATTGCATCCGACTTTGCAAAAGGAATTATTGAGAAATTAAAAAATAAAGAAAAGATACCTCGTGCTGTACTCGGAGTTTCAATAAGAATTTTAAATGTTGATGCCAAAGAGGCTTTAGGGGCTGAGGGTTTTGATGGAGTTTTTGTTGAAAGTATTGTGAAAGGTGGAGCGGCGGAGAAAGCCGGGGTTAAATCCGGAGATATAATTTTATCTGTAAATGCTATTGTGATCAAAGATCCTTCGAATCTTGCTTCGTATATTGCATCGAAAAAAATTGGTGATAAGATTGAGCTTGAAATTTTAAGAGATGGCAAGAAAATTAAAATAACTGTTAATTTGGTCGAGAAAGTTGACGAGAAAAAAATAAACGAAAAAGAAAATGTTAACGGTTTTGGAATTAGCGTGTCTGAGCTTTCAAGAAAAATCAGGATTTCACTTCGAATTCCCGAGGAGGTATCAGACGGCGTAATTGTAACCGATATTAGGAACGAGAAAATTATTGAGTATGATGTTTTGAAAGAGTATGATTTAATAACCCACGTTAACGGAGTTGAGGTAAAATCAGTTGCAGATTTTGATTTGGCATATAAGAATTTTGCTAAATCTGGACGTAAGAATGTTCTATTTAAGATATATCGCAATGGATCTTGGGAGTCTATTGTTTTACTTGTTAGATGAGGATATCGTGCCGGTTTTTTGGTCGTTTAATTTACATTGGGACATTTGATATTTCCAGTCTTCAATTGGGGCTTGACTGTACGAAATTAAAACTTCGTCTTTGATTTGCACTAGAACATCACTTTTATCATCTTGATCTTCGTTAAAGGGCGAGACACCGTAGTAAGTATCAAGAAAAAGCCCGCCATATTGAGCATATTCAGAGCAGGAAAGGGTTTTCATTTTTTCATATGGGATACAGCCTATATCATTAAAATAGCTTATATAAAAAACTATTTTATCATCCTTAAGTTCCGCTTTGTTATCAAGGCTATTTAAAATTGTTTCGCGTTGATTAAGCCCAAACTCCCAGGGTTTTAGTTGTTTTATTTCTTTTTTTGCAGCTTTCAGATCTTTTTCTTTTTTAGATTCAAGTTTTTCACCTTGTCCCTGTGCGAGCTGTATTTGTTTCTGTTCTTCAAGTTGACGTTCTTGTAGTATTGCGTCATCGGTTTTAGCTTCGATTGCCAAAAGATCTTCTTCATTTGCAAAAATGGGAGTACATTTTTTCGGTCTTGCGACATCATATTTTGAGGCAATTATCATTCTTATGAAATCCGGCATAAGAGGTAGCATTTGATATTGATGAAATGAGGTATCACAATTCATTGCTAGCATTGTTTTTGCGATATAAAATTTTGTTACATTGCAAGATTTTGTGAGCTGGTTAAAGAAGGTGCTTGATGAGATTCCGAGGGCAAAAAGTGTATCATATTTAAGCTCCGTTGTGTCAATTATTATTCCGTTTTTAACATTAATTTTTTGTCCGTTTTCGAGTTCATATTCGGCATTATATGGAATTGTATAAACATATCTTTTATTAAGTAGATTTTGGAAAATAACTTGATTTTGATATACGATCGCGGTTACTCTTGGGTGATTTTTTATTCCGGATGAAAAATACTCAGCTTCGGCATTTGCATTACTTGAAATAAGAAGAAATATTACAAAGAAAAAGATTTTCATAGAAGTATTTCATCAAGAATTTCTTTACATTTATTTTCCGTTATTTTAATATTTTCCATTTTTCCAAAATCACCTGGAAGTGCAAAGGATATTTGGATTTCAGCATTATCTGAATATGAGTTTTTTTTATCAAGAATCATTTTTTCAAGGAGTTTTTTTGATAGATTTTCATCTTGAGCTATGTCTTGTAATTTGATTGGAATTTTCAAAAATTCAAGATGAGTTTTAAGCTTTAAAAGTAGATTTTTATTTTGTAAAATACCGATTTTTTGAGCTAATTTTAGTTCGTAGATCATTCCGATTCCAACTGCGATTCCATGTAAAATATTATGATTAAGCGATGGGAGTTTTTCGATTGCGTGTGCGATTGTATGTCCAAAGTTTAAGAAGGATCTAATTCCTAGGGTTTCAAGTTCATCGATTTCAACAATTTTCGCTTTAATTTCACAGGATTTTTTAATTATTTTTTGTAAAAACTCGATATCTCGATTTAAGATTTTATCTTGATTTTTGATTAAAAATTCGAATAATTCTTCGCCATCTTGAGTTATTATTGCGTGTTTTATTATTTCGCAATATCCGCTTATATATTGATTATATGTAAGGGTTTTGAGAAAAAATGTATTAATTAAAACAAAGTCTGGTTGATAAAAAGAGCCTATAATATTTTTAAGTCCAAAGCCGTTTATTCCTGTTTTCCCACCTATCGAGCTATCGGTCATCGAAAGCAGAGTTGTTGGGATTTGGATAAATCTTACTCCACGGAGTAATATTGATGATACAAAACCCGATAAATCTCCGATCACCCCGCCCCCTATCCCGATTATGACCGTATCTCGCGTTGACTTTGTATTTGTGAAAATTTCGCTCATTACGTTTTCAAGTGTAGAAAATTCTTTATTTATTTCTCCTGTTTTTGGCAGGGTTATTTTATAAGTTTTAATAGATTTTTTTTCAAGTTCGGATTTTATATTTTCACTATATTGACTTGGAACACCGATTTCAGTTAAAATTATACAATTTTTAAAATCGATATTTTCTAGGATTTCACTGACAATTGCTTCATAATTTTTAGTATTGAGGAACGAAATATTATAGTTTTTACTTTTAGTTTTGACTTGCATAAATCAAGATTTTATTTTTTTTTACTCCATAATTAATAAAAATCAAGGTTTATATGTTTTACAAAAACTTTGTATATTACAATTTTCACAGTCAGGTTTTTTTGCTTTACAGATATAGCGTCCATGCAAGATTAAAAGGTGATGAGTTAGGGTTTTTAGATCGTGGGTGTTTAACTTTATCAAAAAATTTTCGACTTGTTCTGGGGTTTTGAAATTCATTCCAAAAATTCGATTTGTCGTTCTAAAAACATGGGTATCAACTGCGATTGTTGGGACATTATACCAAATATTTAAAAACACATTTGCTGTTTTTCGTCCAACTCCGGCGAGCTGAATTAATTCATCGAAACTTGATGGAACTTTGGAGTTGTGTTTTTCTATCAAAATTGCAGCTGTTTTTAGTATATTTTTTGTTTTTGTTTTGTAATAATTCAGGACCTTAAGATGAGATAAAATTTCGTCTTCACCGATGTTTAACAATTCTTGTGGGGTTTGAAATTTTTCAAAGAAATCTCTTGTTGCGATATTGACCATTTTATCTGTTGTTTGCGCTGATAGGATTATTGCGATTAGGAGTGTGAAATCGTTTTTATAATCAAGTTCAGTTTGTGGGTCGGGAAAATTTTCCAAAATTAGTTCACATATTGATTTGAGTTTCAACTGATCGCTCATTATCCAAAAAGATTTGGAAGTTTATTTGAGGTGAAAGAGTCGGACGGTGGGTCGCCTGTGTATACCGTTTGTGGAATTTGTTGAGCTGACATTGGAACGTTCCATTTTCCATCGATTGGATAATATTTTTGATATACTAAAAGATTTACGTTTGCTGTGTCTTCAACCTCACCAAAACTTGTATATGGAGCATACCAGGGGATTGTATTGACCGTTTGAGAATCTTTAAAAGTGCCGTATGTAATTACGTCTTGTCGAAACATCGGAATTGAGGTTGGAACAACGGCTGGCCCAAGTGGTTTTGCTATTTCATTTGAAAATGGAAGATACGGCCCTTGACAGCTTACAAATAGAAGTGTTAAGATAAGGTGGTAAAATCGCATATATATTTTAGATCTTTGTTATTATACGGTAAAATTTAGTATATTGCAAGTTATTTATAAAAAATTTACGGGATCAACATCGATTTTAATCATGGTACTTGATTTAATCGGGAAGGAATCGATTGCATTTTTTACGATATTCATAACGCCTTTTTCGCGAGGTAATGAGAGAAGAATTCGATAGCGATATTGTTTGTTTACGCGTTTGATTAGGCTTTCTGCCGGCCCGAAGATTTTGATTTGATTTGAGAGATTCTTTTGCAGGTGTTTTGCAAAATCTGTTGAAATATTTTTTGCTTCTTGCCATTCTTCCGATGCGACAATTATTGCGATTTGTCGATAGAAAGGGGGCAGGGGATTATATTTGCTATTGCGACGGAGGATTTCTTGGGCATAAAATTCAGCTTTGTCTTGCTTTGCAATTGCGTTTACGGCTTGGTTATTTTCTTGATAGCTTTGAATTAGGACGAGCCCTTGTTCATCAAATCTTCCGGCACGACCTGAAACTTGGGTTATCATTTGATATGTTTTTTCATAAATTCGAAAGTCTCCGTCCAAAAATCCCGTGTCGGTATCAACAATTACGACGCATTTTAACTTTGGAAAATTATATCCCTTTGAGATCATTTGAGTTCCGATTATGATTTTTGTTTCACCTGAAATTATATTTTCCGTTACTTCTTCGAGATTCATTTTTGTTATTTCATCGCTTGAAAATATTTGCTGTTTTACGTCCGGAAAAAACTTTGCAAGTTCTTCTGCGACTCGTTCGACTCCGAATCCGATTTTAACCCACTTATCTTCTTCGTTGCAAAAGTTACATGTTTTTGGGATTAGATTTGAGTATCCGCAATAATGGCACATCATGAGGTTTTTTGCTTGATGATAGGCCATATTTACGGAGCAATTTGGACATCCAGCAAGAGTTTTACAGCCACCACAGAGGATAGAGGATGAAAAACCGCGGCGATTTAGGAAAAAAAGCACTTGAAATCCATCATCGATTATTGATTTTGCGATATTTAAAACGCTTGGTGAAATTGACTCTCCGCTTCTTGGGCGATTTTGTTTTTCCATCATTTTTATGATTTGCACTTGAGGCATTTGTACTTTTGAATATCGTTCATTTATTTCAAAAATTTCATATTTTTTTTGTTCACAGTTAAAGTGGGTTTCAAGTGAGGGAGTTGCGGAAAGTAAAATTATTGGAATATTTAAAATTTTAGATCGCAATATTGCCATGTCTCGTCCGGAATATATCATTTTATCGCTTTGTTTATAGCTTCCGTCGTGTTCTTCGTCTATTATTATAAGTTTTAAATTTGAAAATGGAAGCAAAATTGCTGAGCGAGTTCCGATTATCAATCGACAATTTTCCGAGATTATCTCTTTTGCCGTATCTCGTTTTTTCGCCTTTGTAACACCTGAGTGCCAAATTTTTGGAGAAAATCCGAGCTTTGATTTAAAAAATTCCTGTGTTTGTGGCGTTAGGGCTATTTCTGGCAGACAGACTAGAATTTGTCCTGTTTTTTGAGACAGAAATTTTGAAACAATATCAAGATATATCATTGTTTTCCCCGACCCCGTTACACCGTTAATTAGGTTTACGCTAAATTTATCAATATTTTCATAGATTTTATCAGATATTTCTTTTTGTTTTTCAGAAAGATTGAGCTTTGGATCATTAAATTCGAATTTTACATCGTCTTTTTTACGTCCCTCCGGGCTTTTAATTATTGATAAATGTGCAGATAAAAATCCATCTATCACATCGCCAAGATTTTGCATGTTATATGCCCAGAATTGCTTGATATATTCTGTATCTTTGTTTGAAAAAAAATATTCATAAGAAGTGTTTATTGGTTTGATTTTCTTGACATCAAATCCGCTTTCAAGGACAGTTTTTTCATCCGTTTCTTCAAGTATTACGCCATATTCATCGCGATTTTGGACTTTACATAAGACAAGTTGTCCGATTTGGAGTTTTTTTTCACTAGAATAAGTTAAGATTTTATTGATTTTACTTGTTGTTGCGATTTTAAAATATCGATTAATATTGATAAAAACATAATATATAAAAAAAGTGTAAAAAAAGCTTTACTTTTAGTCAAGCACATTTTATAAAAAAACAAAAGTGCGGATATGGTGGAATGGTAGACACACTGGTTTTAGGTACCAGCGACGCGAGTTATGGGGGTTCAAGTCCCTCTATCCGTACCACTTTTTGTTTGTGTAGTTATTTTGTTTGTCTGTGAAAGTCAAATTAGTTAAGAATAAAGATTTAATAAGAGAGTATCAGGTTGTTTGTGGCGCTGAAAACGTTTCATCTGAGTATCAAAAAGTATTAGCTCAGGCTGCGAAAGACGTGAAAATCGACGGATTTGAAAAAGGCAAGGCACCGGTTGATATTGTTGAAAAGAGAATGGCGGCGAAGATTATGGAAATTGTTGCGACTGGAGTTCAAAGAAAAATCTTGAGAAAGGTTTTTGAGGATGAAAAAATCGTTGAAACTGTTGCACATATTGAAGATGTAAAGCCGCTTGAGCCTTACACAAAAGATTCTATGAAAATTGGATTTCGCTTGCAAATGCATCCTGAAATTCCTGATATTAAATTTGAAAAAATAAAAATTGATACGCTTTCTTGTGATGTTAGTGACAGTTTTGTTTCAAGTCAGATTGATAGTATTGCAAAAAATTATTCGACATTGAAAGCTGTTGAAGAAAAAAGATCATTGAAGCTTGGAGATATTGCTATAATTGATTTTGTTGGGAGGGTTGACGGAGAATTGATCGAAGGTGGGTCTGCAAATGGATATCAGCTTGAAATCGGTTCGCGTTCTTTTATTGATACTTTTGAAGATCAGTTAATTGGGATGTTTGTTGGTGACGAAAAGACTATTAAAGTTCGTTTTCCTGAGAAATATCAAGCGGAGAATTTGGCTGGAAAAGAGGCTGAATTTGACGTTATTTTAACTGAGATTAATGAGAGCGTTTTACCCGAAAAGAACGATGAATTCGCGAAGAATTTTGGGCTTACAAGCTATGCTGAGTTGGCTTCAAAGGTTCGTGAAAACGTTGAAAAGGAAAACGAAAAACAAATTAAAATGGCAGCAAAAGCTGTTGTTGATAAGAATATTCGTGATAAGTATTGTGACTTTCAGGTTCCACCTATATTTTTTGATCCGGAATACACTAGAGTATTAGAGCTTATTAAAAAAAGAAACGATGCACTCGAAGGAAAGAAAAAGAAAAGCGATTCTGACATTGAGAAAGAAGCGAAGGAAAAGGCTATTCAAAACGTTTGCATGAGTTATTTTTATAGAGATATAATTACAACGAATAAATTTGAAGCAAGCGACGAGGAAACTTCCGCTGAAATTGCGAAAGAAGCCGCTATGCGTCAAAGACCTTTTGAGGAGCTTTTAGCTCAATATCA
>CANDYN010000018.1 GCA_947424985.1 Rickettsiales bacterium
ATTAAGACAGATAAAGATAAGCAATATGTACATCAAGAAAAATAATTTGCAATATATAAGTTGAAAATTATTTCATTTGATGTAGGCTCTTGTATATTTACAGGAAAAATGGAAAAACATGTAACTGTTTTAAAAAAAGTAGCTGTTGATCTTTTGGATATCAAAAAAGGCGGCGTATATTTTGATCTAACCTTTGGAAACGGAGGACATACAAGAGAAATGCTTTCAAGATGCGAAGAAATCAGTGTTTTTTGCGTAGATAGAGACGAAAGTGCAAGGAAAAATTTTGAAAAATTAAAAAGTAAATTTCCTGATTCAAATTTGGTTTTTGTTCACTCAAAATTTAGCGAATTAAAAAAAATTAAAGACGATTTTAAACTTGAACATATCGATGGATTTTTATTTGACTTCGGCGTTTCTTCAATGCAACTTGACGAAGGCGATCGTGGGTTTTCGTTTCAAAAAGATGCACCTCTTTCCATGCAAATGGGATTGTGTAAAATTTCAGCTTTTGACGTCGTTAATTCCATGGAAGAAAACGAACTTGCAGATATAATCTTTAAATATTCCGATGAGAAAAAATCAAGAAGAATAGCAAAAAAAATATGCGAAGCAAGAAAACAGAAAAAAATCGAAACTACGCTTGAACTTGTAAATATTATAAAAGCTGCAACGGGAAAATATAACGACAGCATACATCCGGCAACGCGAACTTTTCAGGCAATTAGAATTTACGTAAATGATGAGATGGCAGAGATCGAAAACGCGATAAAATCTATATATGAAATAGGAAATCATAAGTCAAGATGCGTTTGTATTTCGTTTCACTCACTTGAAGATACGATCATAAAAAAATTTATAAAACAACACGACAAAGATGATCTTGAAAGAGAGGTATTTGACCAAAACTATGGAATGTTAAAAGAAAAAAGCCAAAGTATCAATAAAATGAAGTTCTTTACAAAACAATTACATAAAAAAGCTATACTACCAAGTCTTGAGGAAATCCAGGGCAACGTGCGGTCAAGAAGTGCAAGAATGCGTGGATTTGAGCTATTAGAAAATCCGGAGTTTATCGAAGATTAGTACTGACGCAAAACGCCTTCGAGAGAAATTTCATCTTTTTCAGATTTATTCATTTTATCAATTTTTGCAAAAAACCCAAGTCTTTCAATAATTTCTTTCATAGGTCCACCCAAAATTCCACCACCGGTAACCGAAAATCTTGAAACATCATCTTTCCATTTTGGCTCATCAAGACTTATAATTATCGCATATTTTGGCTCGTTCATCGGAAACGCCGCAACAAAAGACAACATGTTTTTCCTTTTTGAATAATGCCCCCTTTCGTCAAGTTTTATCGCAGTTCCCCCCTTGCCCCCTATATCGTAAAATTGAGATTTAGCCTTTTGCCCCGCGCCAAATTGAACAACATTTCTCATAACTCTTTGCATTAATCTTGAATTTTTTTCATCTATAACACTCATGCCGTAATATTCAGAATTATCTTTTTTATTAAGCAAAATTGTTAAATCCGTGAAACGTCCTTTATTTAAAATAGAAATTATAGCTCGCAAAACATTCCCTTGAGTTACAGCAATTCCGTGTCCATACGATAAAGTTACGCTGGTGATATCTCGCCACAAAGATTTTTTTGGTAAAATCGGTGTCGCGTTTTCGGGAATCTCAAGCCCAACTTTATTTGCCAAACCAAGTTCATAAAAGAACTCTCTTTGATTATGCGCACCAACTTCAAGTGCAATTTTTCCAGAGCCAATATTTGAAGAATACATAACAATTTCCTCAGTTGTCATGCTATTAAGCCTTCTTTTCATATCCCCTATTGATCTTGAACCAAATTTTATATCCTGAGAAATATCATATACTTTATTTAGTGGGATTTTATTTTTCAATGCCAATGCCGTATTAATTAATTTAAAAATTGAACCGAATTCATAAACGCCCGAGGAAAACCTACTAAACATATTTTCAGCAAATCCTTCTTTGTTATTTGGATTAAAGTCCGGCAAGCTTACAGCGGCAATTACTTCCCCCGTTTTAATATCAGCAATCATCCCAGCTGCACCAAGAGCTTCTTTTTGTGTCATCAAATTCGACAGCTCTTGATGCAAAATTCTTTGTACGTCAACATCAAGCGATAAAAAAACCTTTCCGTCTTCATCTTTAATATTTCCATTGTAAATTGATTTTTCAACTCCGGCGATTCCAATTCCACTTTCATCGCAAATTCCAATTAAGTGTGAAAAAAGATTTGAATGAACATAATATCGAGATCTCTTTTCTTCAAAAAAGACACCGACGACTCCAGCGTCAAGCAAGCTCCGTCTTTCCCAATCCGAAATTGCAAATTGACCAAGAACTATGCCATTTTTTTTATCTCGCTTTTCAACCATTTTTGAAAGTATTTTATCATATCTCGGTTTAATTCTTGGAATTATTTTCATTGTTTTATCAAGCTCTGATTTCAAATCAAGCATGTCAATCGGACGAAAATAAAGATCATACGAAAATGCGTTTTTTACCAAAATCTTTCCATTTCTATCAAAAATTTGCACCTCTCTTTCATACACAGTTTCAGCTTTTTGTGTTTTTTTATCAAAGTTAAAAAACGATATAATCAATATTCTTGAAATTAAAATTAATGCTAAAAAAGATAAAAAATATATAGCAAATCTAATTCTAACTTCATTTGATTCATCAAGAGTTTTGATGTATCTTTTAATATTGCGAATCGACACTACAATTCTGCGCTTAAGAAAAACGTAAGATGTCCTTAACGAATCAATCAAAAATGAACCAAGACTTGATTTAGCTCTTAACAATCTTGACTTTCGAAATATTCGCGATGGAAAGCTTAGTATTTGCCTAATCTTCAATTTTTTGAGCAGTGAACTCTTCTTCATAAATCTGTATCACATCGCCAATTTCAAATTTAATTTTGTCCGAGAACATAATCCCGCACTCATGACCAGATTTAACCTCCTTAACGCTATCCTTAAATCGTTTCAAGTTTTTAATGCTCGTCGTCGCAAAAACCTCATCCTTGCCTTTTTTAGATATTTTTGCAATTCCACCAAGCAAAATAGATCCGCTTTCAACGTAACAACCAGCAACAGTATCGGTTTTTGTCTCAAAAATTTGTTTAATTTCAGCTTTACCAATAAACTTTTCAGTTCGTATCATTCCAAGTTTACTACTTGCAATCATCTTCACTTCATCAAGCAATTTATATACAATTGAGTGAAGTTTAACATTTATTTTTTCTTTTTGCATCGCGATTTTTCCACGAGAATCTGGCTGCACATTAAAACAAATAATGCTCGCATGACTTGCCTTCGCATAGGTTATATCACTCTCAGTAACGTTTCCAACGCCTTTTGAGATTATTTTTATATGTAATTCAGGATGAACAATTGTTTCAATCATTTCGGAAATTGCTTCAAGCGAACCAAATGCGTCAGTTTTTAATATGATATTAACATTTTTCCTCGTATCACTACTGTTTTTTGCTGCAATCAAATCTGCTATGTCTAGCTTCTTATTTTTCTCTTCTTTTTCTCTATCTGCAAAAATTTCCATCACAGATCTTGCGTGTTTATCATTATCCATTTGAACCAAATTATCACCTGCGCTCGGAGCAGTTTCAAATCCAAAAACCTCAACCGGAATCCCAGGTTCAAGCGTTTTAACCTTCTCACCCAAATCATTTGTCATGTATTTTATTTTAGCGTAAGATTTTCCTGCAATAAATATATCTCCAGCGGATAACTTTCCATGCTTTAATATTATAGTTGCAATCGACCCCAGATTTTTATCAAACTTTGATTCAATTACAACACCAAATGCACGAGAATTCGACGCACAAGATAAATCAAGCATTTCAGCTTGCAAGCTTATCGTTTCAAGTAATTTATCAACACCTTGCCCCGTTTTCGCCGAAATCGGAACCACGATCACGTCACCCCCAAATTCCTCAAGCAATACATCATATCTCAGTAAATCTTGCTTAATTTTTCCAATATCAACGCCATCTTTATCAACTTTGTTTATTACAACAATCATTGTAGAATTTGAATTCTTTATATGCTTAATCGCTTCAATTGTTTGAGGTTGGATTCCATCATCAGCTGCGATAATTAAAATTGAAATATCCGTTAAATTTGCACCCCTTGAGCGCATTTTACTAAATGCTGCGTGCCCAGGCGTATCAAGAAACGTTATTTTTCCAAGTTTTGTATCAACCGTATATGCACCTATGTGTTGCGTGATGCCACCAGCTTCTTTTGCGGCAACGTTTTTCTTTCTTATGTAGTCTAAAAGTGAAGTTTTACCGTGGTCAACGTGTCCCATTATCGCAACGATCGGAACTCTTACCGAATCAACCTCGATACTTTTCATTTCATCGACAAGTAATTCAAGTGGATTTTTAGCCTCTACCCTTAAAACCCCATGTCCCATTGAAGTTGCAACAATTTCAGCAGTGTCTGGATCAAGAGTTGCATTTATATTTGCCGGAAAGCCTTCTTTTATCAAAACTTTTAATACATCGGAAGCTTTTTCTGAAATTAAATGTGCCAAATCTTTAACAGACATTGGTCCAGAAATTTCAATGCTTCTAACAACTTCGTCGTATCTTTTTATGCCTCTTTTTTGTCTTCTTGGAATACTTCCATGTCTTATTTGCGACTTTTCCGTAACAAAGGTTAGAGCCTTACCAAAAAACTTTTCTTCATCTTTTTCCAAATGTTCAGCCGTTATTTCAAATTTGTCTCCACTTGGCTTTTCAGATTCAACAATAAGATCTTCAAAATCATCATCATCTTCGTTCAATCTTGATTTCCTAAGATTTTCTGCAACTCTTTTCTTTCTAGCTACCTCCTGTTCATCATCATATTTCTTTGACTTCGCAGCAGAAAAATTTGATTTTTTTTGCACCTGAGGTCTTGCAGCTGAATTGTTATTTATAACACCCCTCGTAATTCCTCCGGTAACAGCTACAGCACCTTCAACGCCTACTTTTGCTACCAAATCATCAAGCGGCTTTTCGGGTCTTTTTTTGATTGGATTCATATCAATTATTCCGCGATTCGCAAAACCTTCGTATCTCTTTCTGTTTTCTTCGCTTCGTTTTTGAGCATCGATTGAGCTTTGGCTTAATTTTGGCATCTCTTTTGGCTTAACAACCTCTTCGAGAATTGTTGCATTTGACACAACTTGCGGCACAGAGTCTTGATTAACTCTTTGTACAATCTTTTTATCGAAATTTATCGTCTCCCTTTTTTCAAAAGGATTGCTCATATGAATACTTTTATTGCTTTCCATGTTTGGTTTTTGGCTCGGTTTTACCGGAGCACCTTCACGATAATTGTTCATGGCACTTTTTATCTTACCCAAATCAATATTTTTAAGTGTAATCTTGGCACCTGAAGATGTAGAATTTAGCGATATCTTTGCTCCATCATCATTAGTTTTTTCGCTCATTTTTTAACAAAAATAAATCCCATTATCACAATACTTAGCAAGCATAAAACAAAAATCAAGACTTATTTTCAAATTACTCACAAATACTTTTGACATAACTCATGTAAGTCGAAGTCGCTTTATTGCCAAATAACCAAGCTTTAATCTTTTCTTTTGTCGTATAACCCATGTTTATTGCAATTTCTTCAAGGCATGCAATTTTCATACCCTGCATCTTTTCAATCGATTTGATCAAATTTGAAGACTCCAAAAGAGAATCAGCCGTTCCGCTGTCAAGCCATATCGCGCTTCTTCCAAAAGTTTCAAGGCTCAATTCCTTATTTTGTAGATATATGTTATTTATATCGCCAATTTCAAGCTCTCCACGTGCCGATGGCTTAATTTGCTTCGCATATTCAAAAACTCTTTCATCGTAAAAATAAAGTCCCGGAACTGCAAGATTTGACTTGGGATTTTTCGGCTTTTCTTCGATACTTATAACCTTATTATTTTCATCAATTTCAGCAACTCCAAAACGCTCAGGATCGGAAACCTTGTATCCAAAGATCATAGCACCCTTTTCAAGCTCAATAGCTTTTTTAAAAAAAAGTTCATATCGTGGAACGTAAAAAATATTATCCCCCAAAATAAGACAAACTTTTTCACCCTTAAAATGTTTTTCAGAAAGCAAAAATGCCTCAGGGATTCCATTTGGCTTATCCTGTATTTCATATTTTATCGAGATTCCAAGACGAGATCCATCACCAAGTAATTTTTCATAAGACGGCTTATCTTCTGCCGTACAAATCATTACAATGTCATTAATTCCAAAGAGCATTAACATTGAAAGCGGATAATATATCATAGGCTTGTCATACACAGTCAACAAATGTTTTGACATAGAGAGCGTCATAGGATGAAGCCTAGTACCAGAACCACCTGCAAGCAGAATGCCTTTCATAGAATTAAAAATTTGCTTTTTAAGTAACGCCAAATTAATATAAATCAAGTTTTATTTTTAAAATGAAAAAAAAGATATTTTTCATAGCGGGAGAGGCCTCTGGGGATGGAATTTGCGAGAAAATATTGCAGCATATCAAAGATGATTTTGAAATATCCGGAGTTTTCGGTGAAAAAGTTGAGAAAATGGGCTTTAAAAGCGTTTTTGATATGAAAGAAATTGCCGTTATGGGCTTTGTCGAAGTTCTGTTTAAAATTTTCAAAATATTACCAAAAATAAAGCAAACCATTAAGGCTATAAATCAAGAAAAGCCCGATTTAATCGTAACAATTGACTCACCAGGTTTTGCGAAAACAGTAGTTTCAAAACTTAGAAAATCAGGATATAAAGGAAAAATTTTACATATCGTTGCTCCTAGCGTTTGGGCATATCGAGAAAAAAGAGCTATAAAAATGGCAAGGCTATTTGATGAACTATGTTGCTTCTTCGATTTTGAACCAAAATATTTTGAAAAATATGGATTAAAATCTCACTTTATAGGTAATATTTCAATTGAAAACGAACTTTTAAATATAAAAACTAATCTCACAAAATTAACCAAAGTGCAAGAAATAAAGACAATTGCAATAACACTTGGATCACGCAAAATGGAAGTTTTAAGACATACACCAACAATATGTGAATTTATTTCAAAATTCGATCCAAATATTAAATATATTTTTCCAACATTTTTACACCTAAAGCCAATTATTGAAAGTTACTTCATCAAGTATCAAATTAATCATCTATGTGAAATAATTACAGGTCCCGATGCAATAAACCAAGCGATTGAAAAATGTGATATTGCAATTGCAAAATCCGGTACAAATGTTTTACAGTTTTTATCAAATTTCAAACCAACAATTGTATATTATAAATTAAACTGGCTTTCATATTTAATTATAAAATCAATGTTAAAAATAAAATTTGCAACTCTAATAAATATAATGGCAAAAAAAATGATTGTGCCGGAGCTTATACAGGGGGATTTTAATTGTAAAAACTTAATAACCAATGTTAACAAAATTAACAACGAAGACAAACGCACTGAGCTTGCCGAAAATTTACTTAAAATGCTTCCCAATGGCGATTTAAAACCGAGCAAGCTTGCTGCAGATATAATAATAAAAATGGTAAAAAATGCTTGATTTTAATTTTTCAAGCTATATCTTCTCTTTAAATTTATGAGCAAATGGTTAACTTTACAAAGCACGCAAATTTATATCTATCCTTTATCTTGTCGACGCTCATAATTGCTTTATTTATAATTTTTTCTCAAAGGATTCATTTGGGAATTGATTTTACCGGCGGTGGCGTATTGACCTTATCAAAAGAAGCTAGTCAAAGCGAGGCTGAAATAATTAAAAAAAATAAAAATATTGCAAGTGTAAAAGATGAAAGTGTTATTATTAATATACAAGATTTCGAAGATTTTAAGGTCAAATCTGCACAAATTGCAGACACAATAAAACTTGAAACGGGAATTTCCGTAGTAAAACAAGATTTTATCGGAGCAAAATTTGGAAAATCTGCCTTGCTAAATTCAATTTTTGGAATTTGCCTGTCGCTTTTTGCGATCTTTATATATATGAGCATAAAGTTCAATATTAGCCTTGCTTTTTCCGCAACAATTGCCTTAATTTACAACTGTATAATTTCACTAGCACTCGCAAGTCTTGCAAAGATATCAATAGGAGTAATGATAATTTGCGCGTTTTTAACCCTTATTGGATACTGTATAAACGACACCGTTGTTGTTTTTGATAGAATCAGACAAGCAATTCTTGAAAATCAAAAGCTATCTCAAAAAGAGGTAATAAATCAAGCGCTAAACAAAGTTTTATCACGAAGCATCAAGACATCGGTGGTAACTTTTATCGCAGTCTTACCACTTTTTTTGTTTGCAATTAATGAAATATCGGATTTCTCAGCTATAATCCTTTGTGGAATTGCTTTTGGAACTTTTTCATCTATCGCAATCACTCCAATTTATACAAAGTTTTTCACAATAAAAATAAATCCCCCAAAGCCAAAAAAGATACTTGAAGATCCAATGAAATATGTTTAAAAATAAATCATTTTTTTCTTGATTAGTATTTTTTATAACGTATATTACTTTGAGTATTTTTTATTGAGATGGCAATGGAAATTGATGAATCTGACTTTGAAAGCAAAGTTTTAAACAATAGTAAACCTGTGTTGGTTGATTTTTGGGCTCCATGGTGCGGACCATGTAAACAAATTGCGCCAATTTTAACTGAAATCTCAAAAGAAGAAGATGGCTTTGATGTCGTAAAAATAAACGTTGATGAATGTCAAAATATCGCAATGCAATATAGAATTCAAAGCATTCCGTCTCTCATGGTTTTCAAAGATGGTGAAGTGGTCGCAACAAGAGTTGGCGGAGCTGATAAAAAAACATTAACAGCTTGGGTTCATGCAAATATATAATTTAATAATATGTCGAAAAAAAAAATATCTTTAATAGGCGGAGGTCAAATTGGTGGAACGATTGCACACTTAATATCTCTTAAAAATCTAGGAGATATCCTGATTTTAGATAGAAAATTGGAATTCGCGCAAGGAAAGGCGCTTGATATCTCTCAGTCAAATCATATTTTCGGACTTGACGCAAAAATAACAGGAACCGATAATTATAAAGATATCGCAAATAGTGATGTTATAGTTGTTACAGCCGGAATCCCAAGACAACCTGGAATGAGCCGAGATGATCTAATCAATATAAATTACGCAGTAATAAAAGATGTTGCGGAAAACGTTGCAAAATATTCACCGAATGCGTTGGTAATAGTAATAACAAATCCGCTTGATGCAATGGTTTATACCTTTGAGAAAATCAGCAAAATGCCATCGAATAAAATTATAGGAATGGCCGGGATTCTTGACACTGCGAGATTTTGTCACTTTTTATCAGAAGAATTTGGGGTTTCAAAAAAGGAAGTTTCAGCAATGGTACTCGGTGGACACGGAGACACTATGATTCCAGTCTTAAATTCATCATTTATTGCGGGAATTTCCGTTCCGGAATTCGCAAAAAAAGTTGGTATTAGTCATGAAAGACTTGAGCAAATCGTCCAAAGAACACGAGATGGCGGAGCTGAAATTGTTAAACTTTTAGGAAATGGATCAGCTTATTACGCACCGGCAACTGCAGCAATTGCCATGCTTGAAAGTTATATTTTTGATCAAAAAAGAATACTACCTTGTGCAGTAAAACTAAGTGGTGAATATGGAATTCATGATTTACATATCGGTGTTCCAATTATAATTGGTAAAAATGGATGTGAAAAAATTATCGAAGTTAGCTTAACAGAAAGTGAAAAATCAGCCCTAGCTAAATCTGTTGAAAGCGTTAAAGTTTTAAAAGATATTATTGATAAACTTTAATATCTCATTTAACTGCTTTTATTTTTTCCTCAATTTCCGTTATTTTAGCTAGTAATCCTGTAACAATATACTTCTTTATCGTAACAGATTCATTGTCAAAAAGATCATCTTCTTCTGCGGAAGACTCCTGAGTCGAAGACAAAGAATCAATAATATCAACTTTGGAACCGTCATTTTCAAAATTTTCACTGTTTTTTTGCTCCTTGAGTTTGATTTTTAAATCCGAAATTTCACCAAGTGCCAAGATTGACGCAAAAACAATCGCAGTTTGATTATCTATTCCACTTACGGCGCTTAAAACAGCATTCACCCTTTTGTTTAAATCGGCTCCAAGGGTTTTAATTGAACTACTTGAAGCTGAATCGCATTCTATCGAAAAAATTTTCTGTCCAATTGGTATATCAATATTCATATACTAAGTAAATATTTAAAACTATCAACAATATTTTTCATTAAGGCTGCGACGGTCATTTGCCCTACTCCACCGGGAACCGGAGTTATAAACTTTGCCTTTTCAAAACAACCCAAGTCAACATCTCCACAAAGTTTTTCATTTTCATCAAAACTAATTCCAATATCAAATAAAATTGCACCATCTTTTATCATTTCTTTCTTGATAAAACTTTTCTTGCCAACGCCAGAAAATATCAAATCCGCTTCTAACATTTCACGAGAAAAATCACCTGCCTCACTATGTGCAATTTGAACAAAAGCGCCTCTTTGAAGCAACATGGCCGAAAGTGGCTTTCCAACTATATTCGAACGATTTATTATCAAACATTTCTTCCCACGAACGTCAATTTTATATTCATCAAGTAAAATCATGCAACCAAGCGGAGTACATGGAGTATTAAAAAACCGAGTATCTTTACTAAACCCCAAGTTTAAAAAACCGGCGTTTAAAGCTGACAATCCATCCACATCTTTTGCAAAATTTATTAAATTGCATACATGCTTTGCGTCGATTTGCGTCGGAAGAGGAAGCTGTAAAATTAACGCATGAGTTGATTGATCTTCGTTAATTTTTAAAATTAAACTTTCAAGCTCCAAACTTGATACATCTCGTGAAATTTTATGAAGCTTTACCTCAATTCCAATCTCATTTGCTATTTTAATTTTTCTATTTACATAAAGTGAGCTAGCTTGACTTTCATTTGCCAATATTATTTCAAACTTCGGCCTTTTTCCTGTCGATTTATAAATATTTTCAAGTTCTATTTTAAGCTCTGTATATATCTTTTGGGCAATTTTTTTTCCATCTATTATTTTTTTTACTTCCATTTTATTTTTAATATATTATGAAACATTTCAAAAACTATAGTGTATTTTTTTAAAATCAATGATATTTTTAGACCAAGTATTAAAAGTTGTTGAAAATGCGAAAAAAGGCGTTGCTTCGCTTGAAAAAGTAGTGAAATCAAAAGAATTTGAATTGGCTGTCGATACAGTTTTTTACACGCGTGGAAAGATTATTATATCCGGTGTTGGAAAAAGTGGGAATGTAGCAAAAAAAATAGCATCAACAATGGCGTCACTTGGAATCAAAGCTATGTTTTTACATCCAACCGAGGCAAGCCATGGAGATCTTGGAATTATAAGTGAGGGAGATACAGCAATATTGCTTTCAAAATCTGGTACCAGCATTGAACTTGAGGACATTATACGATACTCGAAATCAATCGGCATTCCAATTATTTCTTTTATAATGAACAGTGAGTCTTTTTTAGCAAAAGAATCTGATTTTCCATTAATTTTAGATAATATCGAGGATGGTTTTGGAGAAATTTCATCGGCACCAATGAGCTCAATGACAACCATGCTCACCCTTGGAGACGCAATTTCAGCAGCTGTGGCGTTAAGAAAGAATGTATCAAGAAATGAATATAAAATTTTCCATCCGGGTGGAAAAATTGGAAAAAGTATGACAAAGTTAAAATACATGATGAGAAGCGATCCTTTGCAAATTCCACTTGTAAATAAAGAGGCGAATTTACAAGATGTAATACTTGAAATAACGCAAAAAACCCTTGGAATCGTTGGAGTTTTAGATGGAAACTCCTTAATTGGAATCATAACAGACGGAGATTTAAGAAGGTATCTTTCAAAAAATGGACTAAAAGATATAAAAGCTTTAGAAATTGCAACCAAAAATTTTAAATATTTAATACCAAATATTTTCGTCGACGAAGCCGTTGAGTTTTTAACACAAAATAAAATCACATCTTCTTTTGTGTTAGATGAAAACAAATCAGTCTGCGGTGTTGTGAATATACATGATTTGTTTAAGCAGATTAAATAAAATCTAAGCTATTTTCTTGATCACTATTTAACAGGAGTCCCCACTTGTTGAGCTGTTGCATCTTTTTTACCATCTTTATTAAAATATTTTCGCTGTGCTTCTTGCTTTTGAGCTATTATTTTAGCTTTGTCAGTTCCACGTACCTCAGTCACCCCATTACCCCCTCTCTTATAAACGCTATTGTTATCATTGTATACAAGATTTGCTGCGTGTTCTTGATTACCCCTACCACTAATAACATAGGTATTTTCCTCACCACTGCGTGCCTTCCCCATCCCCACCTTTCTAACCACTGCTGACTTCGATAACTCACTCGAAGTAATCATTGCTGTTTCTTGTCCGTTTAACAATGTTTTATCTACAAAGTTTGAAAATCTATTGTAAGGTCTACCTAAAAGACCCGTCTGGACGCGATCATAATCACTCTTTAATTTACTATGAACATTCTGTAAAATTTTCATTCCACTTGTAATATCACGAATTTCCATGCTATACGCATTACCCTCCTTGTCCTTAAATTCACTGTCATTCATCACGTCTCTCTGTGCCTCCAATGAAAGACTAGAAAAAAGAGCGCTAAACTCTGCCTCAGTCATTGATTTTTCTTCACCATTTTTCTTTAAAATATATTTCGACGTTGTAGCTGTTACAGTGGTCTCAACATCTTGTTTTTTCTTTCGAGCAACTATCCCGGCAAGAATTAATAGTAACGCCGCAGGGGCCAATCCAACCCATCTCAGGCGTTTATCAATATTCTTTCCATATGTAACCTTTGTATATTTTTCATATGGAGCATTTTTATATTTATATTCGTTGTATCCTCCTGATGCCTTCATTTCTGCCTTATCAAGATCTGACATTTCTTCTAACGCGACTGGATTTTTAATTACAAACTCCGTGCTTTCCCCATAAACCGCATTTGATAAATTACCCGGTCTTTGTTGAAACTCCAAAGATGCATCTTTATTACCCATATTCCGATTCAGCTCAGACATCTCATACATAAGATTCGGACTGGTTATACTGTTTTTTGTATAAGCGTTATATTCAGTACGAATCTCATTTCGACGCCATTTCGGCAACTCATCAAAACCACCAGCCTCCTCAATCTCTAAATTTAGATTGTGCATTTTATTGGCCTCAGGAATCTGCGAATTCATAGCCTTGTTATACTCCGCAGATGTCATTCCATTTGGATACTGTGCAATAAAATCCTTTTGTATTTTTAACCTCTTAGCCCGATCTTCTTTCTCCAGAAGAAACTTTTTTTGCTCTTCAGTAAGATTCTTATTATTTTTTACATAGTTAGTATAATCAGGCTCTCCTTTTGCGTGATTTTCAGATAATTTTGTTTGTTCATCCAAACTAAACATAGACTTAGTTGTATTTGGCGTGGTCGTTTTATTCAATATTACCGCCTCACCTATCCCTTGCTCGTAATTTGTATTATCTAATCCTTGCTGGTTCAATAAAAAAACTTGCTGTTCCGGAGTAAAATTATTTTTTACATATACAACATATGAGGCATCTCCTTTAGCATGTTCTATTGCCAACTGATTTTCCTGCGTCTGGGTAAACATATCCGTTGTTCCATTTGCGTTTGTTGCATGATGTAATGAATTTGTATAAAGAAATTCATCAAGATTATTCGACGTTACTTGCTCTCGCTTTATCGCACCAAGCTTTGTATGTCTATTTCTCCATCCCATGAATTGATCCTCTGTTAGGTTTTCTATTGGTATTTTTTTACCACTACTGTCCAAAACCGGATCCGTGTTATATGTAGTTATTACTTGATTAGTCCAATATGTTGCTGTTCCACCCTCCAAAATTTCTTTTGTTTGTGAACCACTTATTGCCGTATTATAGCCCGCCATATTTTGTGTTTTTTGATTTAATAGAAAATATTTCTGCTCTTCAGTTAAATTAGTTGATTTAGTAATGTATGTTTTATAATCAGCATCACTTTTTGTTGTATATGCGGTCTTTAGTTCCGCTTCTTGTTCTGGAGAAAACATATCTGATCCGGCTACATTCTTCTTTGAATCTAGCATTGTTGTTCCATAGGTTGTTTTATCAGTACCTTGTTTGGCTATAAGATATGCCTCTTGATCATCGGTAAGATTGGTACTATCTTTAACATATTGTATATAATCAGCATCATTTTTTGCTAGACGTGCGGCT
>CANDYN010000019.1 GCA_947424985.1 Rickettsiales bacterium
GATCTTGAAAAGATAAATGAGAAAAAAAATGCCATGTCAAAACAATCGACTTCACCCTTTACGGGTAAGTTCGCCACTATTGACGGAAAAACCAAAGGAACGGTTCCAATTAAAAAACAAGAAAAGCCAAAAGAAGCAACAATACCACTTACAGGTAAATTCACTAGCATTGATGGAAAAATTGCTGGAACTATTAAGAAAGAAGAAAAGCCAAAAGCACAGATGTCAAATAAACCCAAAGAAATAGCGCCATTCCAAGGCCCACATTACGACCTCGAGACGGGTAATCAAGCTTCGGCTGAGGCAAGTAAGAGAAAAGATATCGATAAAAAAATTCTACAAGGCCAAAAAGAAAAATTATTTCAAAAACTTAAACCAGAAGAAAATTTAGCAAATCAACAGCAATCTAAATATATTCAAAATCAAAGAAGACATGGTGGTATAATGCTACAACAAGGAAATGGAAATCAAATTCAAAATACTAATGGAGCACATACAGTTTTTAAAGGTGGCCAGCAGATAAACAATAATAATTCAAAAGAGAAGAAAGCTGCATTTGCAGGCAATGGTATTGTTATTGGCAGTTCTCAGCGGAAGAATCAAAAAGAAGATAAGAAAAAAACCGATGCTGAGCTGTTTCGTGAAGCATGGAATAAGAATGGTAATTCGAACAAAGGTGATAATATTGCAGAAGTTATTGATCAAATTCCATTACATGAACAGAAAAATGTTCGCAATGATACCAATAATAAAATTAATAAAATAAATGTTAATAACCCCAAGAAACTTGCTTTGCATGATGGAACATCGGATGTATCAGATGTTATAAGCGATAATGGTAGTCAAAAGGGTCTATTGAGTTCGCAAATTTATAAAAAAAATATATACAATAAAAAGCATGATTATGGCTATGATGACAATGGCGATCTTGAATCAAAAGCGGAGACATACCGTCAAAAGATAAGTCGCAAAGGCACTTTTATGAAAGACAATAGGGGTCAAGGTTAATTCATTGATATCTCAATCAAGCACGGAACGTGGTCCGAAGCTCTTTCTCCTTCGCGTGGCCTTTTATCGATTGTTGCTGATTTGATGATGTGTTCATTTCCACAATTTACAAAGATATAGTCAATTCTAAGTCCGTGGTTTTTTGGGAAGCCGCCAAATCTATAATTCCACCACGAAAACTCGTTTGCATCCGGATTTTTCAGTCTAAAGGTATCAAAAAATCCCACATCTTCAAGATTGCTTATTTTTTGTCTTTCTTCCGGCATAAAGGCGATTTTCCCGATCCAGTTTTTTGCGTTATATACATCAATTTCTTTGTGCATTACATTATAATCTCCGCCTAAAATAAATATCTCATCTGGATTTTCCTCTTTTTCTTTTGCAATGTATTTTAAAAATCTGTCGAAAAAATCGAGTTTATATGAAAATCTTGGCGACTCTGTTTCAATGCCTGTCCAGTTTGCAAGTGGGCTTCCATTTGGAAAATATATACTGCAAAGCCTTATTATTTTTCCGGAATATTCAATTTTTCCTTCGATATATCGCGCTTCGTTATAGATGTCATTGAAGTCATACATTGGTAAGTTTTTTTTCACATCCGTTATTGGAAATTTTGACAAAATTGCAACGCCATTCATGGATTTTTGTCCCAAAATTTCGCAATTATATCCCATGTCTTCGAAAAATTCCCACGGAAATTGTTCATCTTGGCACTTTATTTCTTGCACCAAAAGAACATCAATTTTATTTTCCAAAAGCCAATCCGGAACGGCATGCATTCTTGCCCTTATTGAGTTTACATTCCAAGCTGCTATTTTCATTGCTTTTTAAAAATCTTTATTTTACTTTATGTTTGAGTTTGTAAAAGTCAAATGAAAATTGTTATTTTATCTCTATTTTTTGCTTTTGTTTCATGCAAATCTTTTGCTGAAAATAAACAAAAAATTGCGATTGACAGTGGATTTTTGCATGCTGTTTTACTTGATTTAACGGGCAGTTTTTTTGAAATAATTCCAATTTATCAAAATGGACACTCTCACCACTCTGAAATCCTTATAAAACCAAGTGATATTGCAGCTTTAAGAAATGCAGATTTTGTTTTAACTTTGGGTAATTCTGATATATTCGCAAATCTTTTAAAGAGCAATGAGAAGGTTATATCGGTGCTTGATTTTGGTGCAAAAAATGCACATTTTTGGCTTGATCCGAAAAAAACAGTAAAAATTTATCAAAAAGTACTTAAAAAAATAACTTCAAGACTTGATAAAAGCTTGCTTTTAAAAGCTGAAAATGTGATTAGGAAAATAGGCGAAAAAACTTCGCAAAATCTTTGTAAAGGTCAATCTAGTATTGATATTTTCACATCTCATGGGTTTAATGTTGATATCGACAAAAGTTTCTCAATTAAGGGTTTTATTTTTTCCGAAAATGGTGATATTTTACCAAAAAATTTAGCATATTTAAAACGCAATAAAACTTGCGTTGTTGCGGATATTTCTTTTACTTCAGAATTTGCAAAAAAAATACACAAAGATACAATTTTTGTCAATATTGATGCCGATGGAATTAGTTTTGGTGAAATGGTTAAGAGCTGGAAAAGTGGTGAAATAATTTACCTTGGGTTCTTTGAGAAAAATGTTGCAAAAATTTGTAATTGCTATATTTAAAAACCAAGAATTCCACCTCCAGATTTTTTTTTGTTTTCAGAAATTTCCGCCTTCTTGTCTTTCTCTCTGCCGCTAACTTTATCTTCATAATTTTTTCTTCTATTTTCTATGACCTCCCTTTCACGCTCAGAAGATCTTGAATATAACATATTTACACAGCCCGTGTCTCCATATTTTTCTCTATCAATTGATATTCGTCTATATTCTTCTTCCGCTTCTTTTAGTTGAACTTTTTTACCGCCAAATAGCTTTTCTATTGATTTTTTATCAAAATTTTTTTCAAGCTTCTTGTCAATTTTATCTTTAATTGCATCGTAATATGGCTTTTTCTTGTCGAAATACTCTTTGAAGTTTGCATTCTTATTTTCAGGTTTCTTTTTATATTTTTCAAATTTTTTTTTAAGTTTTTCATCTATATTCTCTTCCCAGGTCTTATTTGCCGCAACCGTTACAGCCGGACTTGTGTCGCCAAAAAAAGGAATTGCATCTTTTAGAATTTTCAAATATTCAAACTCATCAGTTCTTTTTTTAAGTTTTTTCTTTGCATAAAATATTTCTAAAATTGCGCTTGTTCCCACTCCCTCCTTTTCATATTTTGTCAGTTTTTCGTACATCTTCGTTTTCTTTTCGTTTTCTTTCTTTATTTTATTAATCGCCACTTCTTTTTTTATTTTGAGTAATCTTATCGGAAATTCTGACATATAATCATTTTCTGAAAAATCATTTGGAATTTTACCGCTTGTCCTTAATCTCCTTATGGTTTCAATTGCTAATTTATAATAGTCATCATCGGTCATTTTTACCTTTTTGCTATCTCCATTTTCTTCTTTCGAATCACTTTTTGGCATATTTGCCTTTAAAGCTTCATCTACTATTTTGTTGTTTTTCTTGTCTGACTCTTCTTCTGTTTTTATTGTTTTTTCAAATCCATCCTTGGCGTTTTTATTTGATCCTTCTAATGTTTTTTTTGTTTTATCTTGAATTTTTTTGATTTCTTCGTCGTATTCCTTACTTACTTCCTCTATTTCCTTTGCAAGCTCTTCATCGTTTAGCGGCTTGTGTTTTTCTTTTACTTCTTCATACTCCTCTTCTTGCTTTTCTCTATCCTGATTGTTTTTCTCTATGCCCAATACTCTATCCGCTTTCCCAGCTTTGTTGGCTTGATATATCCTTGCTGCTTCTACGTTTGCCTCATCTTGATTTAGCCCAAGTATGTTAATGTTGTCTTGCTTGTATCGTTGTTTATATGGATTTTGCTCTACTTTAGATTTTTGTAGTAAAGTTCCAGCTTCTTCGTGTGTTTTATCGGGTATATCAATAAAAAATACAAAGAATTATTGCTTTTTATTTTTTAAAAATCAAGCTATTTCTAGATTTATATAGTTTTTGTGGTAAACTGGCTTTTATATTTACATATTATCGCTTTTGTTTGCTGGATGGCAGGGATTTTTTATCTTCCACGTCTTTATGTGTATCATGCGGGAACTAAGCCAAAAAGTGAGGCATATAATATTTTTTGCATTATGGAAGCAAAGCTTTTGAAAATTATAATGCACCCTTCTGCGATTTTAACATTTGCCACTGGAATTTCACTTGCGAGGATAAAATATGGCGGAAAAGAAGGTAATCATTGGCTTACCGTGAAGGGTGGGGCAACGGTTTTACTTGCTTTTTTTCATGTCTATTTGATGCAAATAAGGCTTGATTTTTTATATGAAAAGAACATGAAAAGTCATAAATTTTATCGCATGATAAACGAGATTCCAACTATATTGCTACTGGTTATTGTTGCAATGGTAATTTTTAAACCCTTTTAATATTTTATGAAAATTCCTGTATCGATTTTAAAAAAATTCTTAAAAACCGAGAAAACAACTCCTGAAATTACCGAAAAACTCACAAATATTGGGCTTGAAGTTGAAGAAGTTTTGGATAGAAGTGATCTTGGGCCTTTTCTTGTTGCGCAAATTATTAATTTTGAAAAGCATCCAAATGCTGACAAATTGAACATTTGTAAGGTTGACATCGGTAGTGAAGTTTTGCAAATTGTTTGTGGTGCGGAAAACGTTAAAAGCGGCATGAAAACTATATTCGCGAAAATTGGGACTATAATTCCAAACGGAAAATTTGAGATAAAACAGGCGAAAATTCGCGGACTTGATAGCTTTGGAATGCTTTGTTCTTACGATGAACTTTTGCTTGACTCGGGTTTTGATGGAATTGCAGAATTGCCTGATTTTTTTGAAGTAGGAAAAAGTTTTGCAAAACAAGCTGGGCTTGATGATGAAACAATTGAAATTTCTTTAACTCCAAATCGTGGTGACTGCGCAAGTATTATTGGTGTTGCAAGGGATTTGTCTGCATGTGACTTTGGGGAATTTTTGTCATATAAAAATGATTTTAAATTTGAGAAAAATTCTGATTTAATCGATAATATTTGCGAAGGAAATTCTTTTTCCCTCTTAAAAATCGAAGATGTAAGTGCTATTAAAAGCCCGATCGAGCTTGAGTCTTCGCTTGTAAAATTTGGATTAAAGCCGAAAAATTTACTTGTTGATTTGACAAATTATACCATGATGCTTTTTGGGCAACCGATGCATGCTTACGATGCTGATAAAATCAAGGGGAAAATTTCCGTTAAAATGCTTGAAGAAGATTGCGACTTTGTTGATTTAAAAGATGCGACTCATAAGTTAAAATTGGGAGATTTAGTGATTTGCGATGAGGAAAAAATAATTGCTATTGCTGGAATTATTGGATCAAAAAGTTCTGCTATTTCGGAAAATACTACGAAGATATTGCTTGAGGCGGCCAATTTTGATACAAAGAAAATTGCAAAAACAGGGCAAAGATTAAACATTACAAGCGACGCAAGATTCAGATTTGAAAGGGGTGTTGATCAAAATTTAATGGAAATTTCCCAGGGTTTTGTTTTGAGTGAGATTTTAAAAAATATACCAAATGCAAAGATTACGGCTTGTGATTTTGGGATTACAAAATCAGCTAAAATACAGATAGAATATCAATTTTCTTTATTTGAGAAGGTTATTGGAGTTGGTTGTGACAATAAAGTTCAAAAAGAAATTTTACAAAAACTTGGATTTGAAATAATATCAGGAAACCAAGATTTAATCGAAGTTTTGGTGCCAAGCTTTAGATATGATATTTCAAATGATAAAGATTTAGTTGAGGAAATTTTTAGGATTTATGGTTGTGAAAAAGTCGTTAATTTGCCTATAAAATTTATAAAAAAAGGCAAAACAAAGTTTGATGAAAACTGGGAAAAAACAATGTCAATCAAAAAAACTTTAGCTGGAATTGGATATGACGAAGTTATTACAATGCCATTTCAGCATGATGATATTGTCAGTAAAATTCGATATGATGGCAGTGAAGCAGTAAAGCTTTTTAATCCAATCTCAAGCCTTGAATCAAGCATGAGAAAATCAGCTTTAGTTGGGCTTTTTGATTTATTTTGCAAAGAGTTTTTACAAACAAGAGATGAGAATATTAATGTTTTTGAATGTGCAAGTGTCTTTCTAGACAGAAAAACTTTTAACAATCAGACAAATTTAGGGATTTTATCAAGCGGTAGTTTTGGTAAGGGAGATTTTAGAAATTTAGCAAAGAAATCATCCTTTGATGAGATTAAATCGCATGTTTTTGCAATTCTATCAAGCTTCTATGACGATCTAAGTGATCTGTCTTTTGAGAAAATGGATTTAGATTTTGCACATAGCTATAAATCTTTTTACATTGCAAAAAATCATATCAGAATTGGCTCAATTGGACAATTTTCTTATGAAATGTTATCAAACCTGGGAATTAGTAATGATGTTTACTTTGCTGAAATTTTTGATATAAATAATTTGGAAAGAATCAGGGAAAAGTCTAAAAAACCTGAGACAGATTTGCAAAAAATCACAAGGGAATTTGCATTTATACTGGATAAAAATGTTGCAATTGGTGACTTTATTAATGCTTTAAGATTGTGTGATGGTTCTATATTTGGTGTAACTTTACTTGACATTTTCGAAAGTGACAAATGGGAAAATGCAAGATCTCTTGCGATCTCTTTTGATATTTTACAAGAAAAGCAGCTTTCTGTTGGTGAAGTAAATGAAATTTCCGAGAAAATTATTAATATAGCTGAGAAAAACTTCGCTGCGAAGCTTCGTGACGGAGTTTCTGAAAAATAAGGTAACTATACGCATCTTTGACCAAATACTTCTTGACTTTTATTTTCTTTGTATGCTATACTCTATTATAATTAACTTTGATTATGTTTTCAAATTTATTAGACTTAGTAACTAAGATAAATAGCGATGAAGAAGCTATTGCTTATTTCATAAAAATGCGCTGGAACGGGAAAGTTGTATGCCCTTTTAAGAAATGCGATAGTAATATATGGAATGAGCAATCTAAGATATACAATTATGCAAATAAAAAGGAGTTTAAATGTTCTTGTTGTAAACATAGATTCTCTTATAAAACTGGAACATTCCTTGAAAACTCTAAGGTATCCATGAGAAAATGGCTTATGGCTATGTATATCTTTACATCTCATAAAAAAGGAATATCAAGTATTCAACTTGGTAAAGATATTGGTGTACGTCAGGCAACAGCATGGTTTATGCTTCAAAGATTACGAGCAGCTAGTAATAAGAATTTTAATGGTGAGCAATACGATGGGATTTCAGAAATTGATGAAACTTACTATGGAGGAAAAGCTGAAAATATGCACATGTCAAAAAGGATTGCTGCAAAAGGTATTTACGAAAAAGCAGTTGTTCTTGGTATTATAAACCGTGATACGAAACAAGTAAAATTAGTTCATACCGAAGATGCTAAATATCATACTCTTGCAAAGGAGGTTATGAATAAAGTTGTTGAAGGTTCGACTATCATAACAGATGAATCAAGTGCATACTACACTCTTGGAAAAATGGGATACGTTCATGAAAAAGTTAATCATAGCAAGGGTGAATATGTTAAAAAAGAAAAAAGTGATGCAAGAACTGCCTTTAAAATCACTACTAATTCAATAGAAGGAGTGTTTGGATTGCTTAAACGTGGTATTAACGGAACGTATCACTGGGTGAGTAAAAAGCATTTACAAAAATATTTATCAGAATTTACCTTTAGATTTAATACCCGTGACTTTGAAGCTGAAGGCTCAAGACTTGATTATTTTATGTCAAATTTAACTGGTAGATTAAAATACAGCGATTTGATTGCTTAATATGATGAAGAAAATTAAGCAAAATAAGGAGAAAATGACAATTGAACAAAAGAAAAGATTTGAGGAAATTGTAGCTAATCAGGAGAAGTTTGAGGGTTTGGTAAAAAAAACTACTTGCAATCCTGAAAAGGATAAGATAAAGAAGAGGGGTGGGAATTTAGAGGAGTGATATTGTTAAGAGTATGATTAGTAAACAAGATGAAATAGATAAAAATTATAAAGTATTTTTGAAGCTATTGCCTTCTTTAATGCCAGTTTATTCTGGTAAGTTTGCTTTATTAAAAGATCAGAAGATTATTAAAATTTTTGATACGTTGCCAGATGCATATGAGACCGGAAAGTTATTATACAATGATGGATTATTTTCCGTACAGGAAATTAAATATGATACGTCAACACATCTAGGGTTCTTTTCAAATATATTACATCCTTAAGTTTATGATGTTTGTTGCTAGTGGAAAATTATCAGATACAAATAATAATCATATAATATTGCCTTGTGCAGTATCAAAAGATGTGTTACAAGTTTCAACCATTAATAGCTTGCAATGTTTTCATGGTATAATTGATACTGGTGCGTCAATAACGTCAATATCATCAAAGATAGTGCAACAATTTGAATTGGAGGCGCTTCCAATAAAAGCATATACTAACACAGCAGCTGGCAAAATAGAAGTTACACAGCATATTATCAATATTGTTCTATTCAATGAAAATAAGTCAATGTGGTGGGCAAAAGCTAGTCAGGTAGTACAATGTATACCGTTTGAGGGAGATATTTTAATAGGAATGGATATATTAAAACATTCTACATTTATAATAACTCCAGATGGACATTATAACATAAATTTATAAACATGATTTGAAGGTATGAGTGAAGTTAAATTTCAATTAATTTATGACGGAAAAGCATTAGAAAATCATGAAATTAATCCTCGTGATTTATCTATCGCATTAATTGCGATTAATGATTTATTTGAAAATGCAGATAGAGTTGTCAATCAAAACAAGACTAAAGCTGAAATTAAAGTTAAGGCTAGCTTTGAAACTGGTTGTTTTAAGATTAATTTTTCAAGCTATCAATCAATTTTAGAGCAAGCAAAAGATTTATTTTCATCCAATGAGGTTAATGCAATCGTGAATGCTGGTGGGTTATTAGGTATAATTTTCTGTAGCACAAAAGGATTGATTGCATTAATTAAATTTTTAAAAGGAAAAAGACCAAATAAAATTATAGAAAATGAAGATAAAACTTTTTCTATCTGGAAAGACGGGAAGAGTGTTATATTTGAACAAAAAGTTATCGAATTGTATAAAGATTATAAACTTAGAAAGAGCTTTGAAGACTTGATATCTCCGTTAAATAAAACGGGTATAGAAGATTTTGTTGTAAAAGAAAATGATAAAACAGATTTTTTATGTCATGTAAGAAAAGATGAAAAAGATTGGTTTTTATGTCCAGATAGTAAAGAAGAAGAAGTAGGTGAACCAAAGGTTTTTGAAACATATATTAGCATTATAAATTTATCATTTAAAGAAGGTAATAAATGGTTTGTAAATGATGGAAATGAAAGTTTTTATATTACAGTTGAAGATGAAATCTTTTTGCAAAAAATAGATGATTCAATTATTAAATTTTCCAAAGGAGATATATTGAAGGTGAAAATTAGAAAAGTACAATTTTATAATTTTGATAAAAAGAGCCTAAGAAGTGAGTACTTTGTGGAACAAGTATTGGAGCATAAAACCCCAAGCAAAACTGCTGATTTATTTGAAAGTGTGTAATAACATTACTGAACTTGAAGATTAGTCTAAGTCAAAGATGCGTATAGTTACCAAAAATAATTTAATAAAAAGCTTGATTATTAAAAAATAATGGTTAGCTTTTGCTAAAGATATTGGTTTTTTTTAACATGAGACACGGTGTAAAGACAAAAAAATTAGGAGTTAGCTCGTCGCACAGACCACTTTTGATGAGGAACCTTGCTACATCTTTATTTGAATCCGGATATATGATGACAACTTTAACAAGGGCAAAAGTTATAAGACCTTTTGTTGAAAAGTTAGTTACAATAGCGAAAACCAAAGACAGGGTCACCGCAATAAGAGCTTTGAAGGCTGTTCTTTTTACAGAAAAGGCGATAGATAATTGCTTTAAATTTGCAAATATTTTTCAATTGAGAAATGGTGGATATACTAGAGTTGTAAAGGTTGAGAAAAATAGACAGGGTGATAATTCATCCGTTGGATTTGTTCAGTTTGTTGAAGAATTAGAATCTAAGTAATAAAAAATTAACCTAATTTTAGTTTCATGTCAGGTTTTGACAAACATTCATTTATAAACCTCATAAAATCATCAATAGATGGCAATCAAGATTTTAATGCATTTGAAAACAAGGGCGAAGTTTTATCTATATCCGATGGTACTGCTAAAATTTCTGGAATGACAAATGCAAAAATGGGTAGTCTTGTAAAATTTTCATCTGGTATTAATGGTATCATAATGGGAATTGAATTTGACACTGTTTTGGCGGCGATTTTTGGAGAAGATTCTGAAATAAAAGAGGGAGATTACGTTGGGCTATCTTCTGATTTTTTATCAGTAAAGGTCGGCAAAGGTATGCTTTCAAGGGTTGTAGATGGAATAGGCAATCCCATCGATGGATTTGATGGAATTGTTGGAGAAAGTTATCCAGTTGAAAGGGCTGCACCTGGAATAATGGACAGAAAATCGGTGCATGAACCTTTGCAAACGGGAATTTTGGCAATAGATGCGTTGATTCCAATTGGACGTGGCCAAAGGGAGTTGATAATTGGTGACAGAAAAACCGGAAAAACTACGATAGCAATAGATACGATATTGAATCAAGCAAAGATAAATGAAAATTTACCGGAAAAGGAAAGAGTGTATTCCGTTTATGTTGCGATAGGACAAAAGGCTTCGGGTGTTGCAAAAATTGTTGAAAAGCTAAGAGAGGCTGGCGCAATGCAATATACTGTGGTTGTTGCGGCAAATGCCTCAGATCCAGTTGCAATGCAATATTTTGCGCCATATACGGGTTCCTCTATCGCTGAATATTTTCGTGACAATGGAATGCATGCCTTAATAGTTTTTGATGATCTTTCAAAACATGCTGTTGCATATAGGCAAATGTCGCTACTTCTGAAGCGTCCGCCCGCGAGAGAGGCTTACCCTGGGGATGTTTTTTATATACATTCGCGTTTGCTTGAAAGGGCTGCAAAATTGTCCGATGAAATGGGTGCCGGTTCCTTGACCGCTTTACCCATAATCGAAACTCAGGCAAATGATGTTTCCGGTTTTATTCCGACGAATGTTATTTCAATTACTGATGGGCAAATTTTTCTTGAGTCTGCTTTATTTTTGAAAGGTATAATGCCGGCAATTAACGTCGGACTTTCTGTTTCAAGAGTTGGGTCTGCAGCTCAAGTAAAGGCGATTAAAAGTGTATCGGGGACGTTAAAATTGGATCTTGCACAATTTCGTGAACTTGAAGCGTTTTCTCAGTTTGCATCGGATCTTGATGATTCAACAAAAGAAACCATCTCAAGGGGTGAAAAGCTGGTTGAGATATTAAAGCAGGATGCAAATAAGCCTTTGTCTATGCCGCTTGAAGCTTGTATTTTATATGTTGCAAATAAAAATTTGATAAGCTCTATTCCAAAGAATTCTATTGTAAAATTTAAAGAGAAGCTTGTAGCTGTCCTTTGTGATAAATATGGTAAAACTCTTGATGGAATTGACAAAGCTAAGTTAATAGATACCAAGGCTGAAGAGGCGATACAAAAAGCGGTGCAGAACGTTATATCTTCTTTTTAGATGAAAATTATTCTTGTTTTTGGATTTTTTTTTATTTCATCTTGTAAAAATTTTGATATTTATAAAGAGAGAAAAAACTCCAGTCCAAGCGTTGCTTTAAATGAAATAAGTGCTTTAATTGATAAAAAATATATTAAAAGTATACCGGAAGACGATCTTTCGGAAAATGCAGCTTTTGGCGTGATATCAAAACTTGATGAGCATTCGGATTTTTTTTCAAAGAACGATTATGCAATTTTCAATCAAAATATAAGCGGTAGCATAGCCGGAATAGGCGTTGAGCTTTTAAAGCATGAAGACGGAGCAATGATTATGTCGGTGATCGATGGATCATCTGCGCAAAAATCAGGACTTAAAACTCGAGATATTATTTTTCAAATTAACGATACAAGTGTAGACTCTTTATCTGTTGCAAAAATCGGTCAATTAATCAGTGGAGAGATTGGTACAAGTCTTTATTTATCGGTTATTGACGGGCAAACAAATAATCATAAAATTGTTCTTGTTAAGAGGGCTAAGATTTTAACAAACAGTGTTGAGGTTGAAAAATATGAAAAAATTCCCGTTATAAAGATTAAATATTTTGCCGAAAATACCGCTGAAATGTTAAAAAATGAACTTAAAAAATTAGAAAAATATAAACCATTGGGTTTGATTTTTGATTTACGAAATAATCCTGGTGGCTTACTTGACTCCGCCCTTGAGATTGCGTCTATTTTTCTGGAAAAAGGCGTTGAGATCGTTCAAGTTGCAAGTCCAAAAAGAGATGCCTACATTTACGGTGCAAATGGGCATGATTATTATGATTTTTATAAAAAAACTCCAATTGTAATAATTATTAACGAAGGAAGTGCATCCGGATCTGAGATATTAGCCTCTGCAATTAAAGAAAATAAGCGTGGAAAAGT
>CANDYN010000020.1 GCA_947424985.1 Rickettsiales bacterium
GTAATGCGCAAGCGGCGAATTATCCGTTTTGCACAATTGAGCCAAATTCAGGGATTGTTCCTGTGTTTGATGCAAGGCTTGAAAAGATTGCAAAGATAGGTCAAAGCGAAAAGGTAATACCAAATATTATGGAAATTATTGATATCGCGGGACTTGTTCGCGGCGCGAGTAAGGGTGAGGGACTTGGGAATAAATTTTTAGGAACTGTACGCGAAGTTGACGCAATTTTACATGTTGTTAGGTGCTTTGAAAACGATGATGTAATACACGTGAGTAATAAAATTGATCCGATTGATGATATCGAAATAATAGAAACTGAGCTTCTTTTATCGGACATTGCTTTGCTTGAAAAAAAAGCAGAGTCGATTAGTAAAAAGCTTAAAAATAACAAAGAAATGCAAGCGGAATTTGATTTAATTGGAAAACTTTTAAAGCAAATGAACGAAGGGAAAATGGCAAAAAATATCGAGCTTTCAGACGAAGAAATCGTGATTTTAAAAACTTTGCAATTAATTACCGCAAAGCCTATGATTTATATTTGCAATACCGATGAAACTTCATTAAAAAGTGGAAATGACATGACAAAAAAAGTTGAGACTCTTGCAAAAAGTAAAAATATGGAGGTTGTAATTTTGTGTGCGCAAATCGAAGCTGAACTTGCGGGATTTGAGAAGGACGAAAAAGATGAAATGCTGAAAGACTTGGGGATTGACTCAAGTGGGCTTGAAAAAGTTGCAAAAGCAGGTTTTGATTCGCTTGGGCTTGTAACTTTTTTTACGGTTGGACCAAAAGAAGCAAGGGCTTGGAGTCTTAAATCCGGTTCGAGTGCGCCAAACGCTGCGGGTGTGATACATACGGATTTTGAAAAAGGTTTTATTAAGGCTGAAACAATTGCATATTCTGATTATATTACAAATAACGGTGAAGCAGGCGCGAAAACGGCCGGAAAATTACGCCTTGAAGGTAAGGAATATATTGTAAAAGATGGAGATATTATGCACTTTAAATTTAATGTATGAAAAACGATAAAACACATATTGCAACTGTAATTAAAGCTCATGGTGTTCATGGTAGCGTTAAGGTTTTTTCGGAAGTTGAAGACCTTTCATTTTTCAAAAAAACAATTGAATCTGAAGATGGAAAACTTGCCGTTTTAAAAACTTGTAAAAGGCAAAAAGATAATGTTTGGATTTTACAGATTGAAGGAATTACAAAAATGGAACAGGCAGAGGGAATGCGTGGGGTTAAATTTTATTGTAAAACTGAAGATTTTCCAAAGCTAAAATCAGGTGAATTTTACGAATTTGAAGTAATCGGATTTGATGTTTTTGAAGAAGGATCAGAAGTTTCAATTGGAAAACTTGAGGAATTTGTTCATTTTCCGGCCGGAAAGATTTTAATTGTAAATCCACTAGATAAAAATATACAAAGAGGTAATTTAAGTGGAGGAAAATTGCTCATTTTAAGAGATGATGTTGTTAAATTTGAAGATGGAAAGGTTATTATTAAAGAACTTAAAATCTATTCCGACGTTGATAAAGACACAGATTTTGATGATCAAGAAATAGATTAAAATTGCACAAATTTCAATATAAAATTCGGGAACACTCCAAAGAAAATTATTACAAAAGATATCAGCACAATGTTTGTTTTTTCAAAAATACTAAGTTTGAAAATTTCGTGGTTTTCTGTCGTATAATGTGGATTTGAAAAGAGTAATTTATAACAAAGATGAAGCATGTAGATAGCGCCTAGAAGTGTTGCTGAGGCTGCAATTAGGGTTGCTACGATTGAGTACGATGCGAGCGAAATAACCGTCATAAACTCTCCGACAAAACCGATCGTTCCAGGCATGGCGCATGCAGCGAAAGAGAAAAGTAAAAATGCTTTTGAATATAGGGGCATAAATTCATAAAGTCGTCCATAGTCATCAATTGACCGAGTTTTAAAGCGAGAATATAGAATTCCAATCATAAAAAATAACCCAGTTGAAATCACCCCGTGACTTATCATTTGGAAAACTGCTCCACGGATCCCATGTGCTGTTTGTGAGAAAATTCCCAATACGACGTAGGCCATGTGTGCGATTGAAGAATATGCAATCATTTTTTTGATATCGGTTTGAGCAAAAGCAATTAATGAGCCATAAATTAGTGAGATAAGTCCCAAGGCTATACAATATCCTTTAATATGTGAAATCTGGTCGTAAAATATTGGGAAAATAAACTGTAAAATACCAAAGCCGCCAAGTTTTATTAAAATCCCAGCTAAAATCATAGATCCCGAAGTTGGAGCTTGAACGTGTGCAAGTGGGAGCCAGGTGTGGAATAGAAAAGTTGGAATTTTTACGAAAAACCCGACTAGCATCATTACACAAAGAGTTATTTTAACTTTTTCAGAGATAAGACTAAATCCATGTGATGACATAATTTCTGCCGGAATTAAATGCTTTGTTTTTGCATATAGATATATTGTTGAAACTAAAATGAGTGATGATCCAGCGATTGTGTAAGTTAAAAATTGTTTTGCTGCAAGAACTTTTTCTTTGCCGCCAAAAAGTAAAATAATAAAAAAAACAGGGATGATTGAGATTTCAAAAAATATAAAAAAAGAAGCCAAATCTAATGAGAAGAAGCACCCCATAAGTCCAATATTTGTAAGTAGTATTAAATTTATATATGTTGTGAGATCTTTTTTTGCAACGCTATGTGCAATTTCAAAAGAAACTAAAGCCATTATAAACGCGGTTAAAATTGCAAAAAGATTTGAAACAGAGCTTGATCCGAACGATAGAGTTAGATTGCCAATAATATCTAAATGAAAAGCAACGCCATTTTCCTGAAAATTAAATATGTAAATCGAAGATATAAGAGAAATTATCGTTGTTGCTATAAAAGAATATTTGATAATTTTTTCATTTTCTGAGTCTCTGATGCAAAAGTTTAAAGCTATTGCAAAAATGGATAAAATTGAAGAAACAATTTGTATATACATTATTTAAAAAAATTATTCATCACTTATTGCACCAGATCTGTATATTGTCTTATGCAGTTTGGCAATTTTCATAACAAATGCAAGGGCAACTGAGGTTACGGAGAGTCCAACGACAATCGCAGTAAGCATTAATACCTGTGGTAGGGGATTTACAATATTTTCAAGTATAGCTCCATCTTTCACGATTGGTGGCTCAAGTCCGTTTTTATAACAAATTGATATATAAAAAAGCAATACTCCTGCTTGAATTATTCCGAGAGATATAATTTTTTTTATCATATTATCTGATAAAACTACACCGATAAGCCCTATTGAGAAAATTAGTGAGTACGCGATATATGCTGGAACAAAACTAAACATATTATAAATTAAAATTAGCAATTTTTATTTTATTATTTTCCGGTAAATTATTTATAAAATTATATATTTCCAAAAGATTTTCATCTTGGCTATTTTCAATTTCATTGATTATCTCAGGTAATTTTTGAGTTTTTTCGGCAATTTTTTTGAATATATCAGATATCTTAAAAATGCTTTGATTGGAAAATCCTCTTCGTCTCAACCCAACTAAATTTAGACCAATTATGTTAAAATCTTGAAATCTTGCAAAAGGCAAAATGTGTCCACGGATCGTGCTCATTCCGGAAATCATTGCATATTTTCCTATTACTGCAAATTGTACTACGCCACTCATTCCACCTAAAATAGCTCCGTCGTAAATTTTCACGTGTCCGGCAATTTGTGTTCCGTTTGATATAACTATGTCATTTCCAAGCTTACAGTCGTGTGCAATATGGCACATTGACATTATAAGATTTTTATTGCCGATTTTTGTTGTCATGTCTTCGTAATCTGTTCCAAGATTTATCGTAACATTTTCGCGTATTATATTTTCATCACCAATTTTCACCCAACTCTCCTCACCCTTATATTTTTTATCTTGCGGTCTTCCTCCGATCGATGTAAATGGATATATTGTATTTCTCTTTTCAATGATAACTCTACCCGAAATGCAAACATGGGATTTTAAAACAGTCTCATCGCCAATTTCTATATGATCTCCCTCTAAAACGCAATATGGTCCGATTTCAACGTCTTTTCCAAGACGAACATTTTTTCCAACTATGGCTGTTTCGTGTATTTTAAACATAAATCAACAATATTATTTATCTCCAATCATAGCCATTATATCTGCTTCACATGCAATTTCATCTCCAACGAAACTTGTTGCGCTAAATTTACATATTCTTCTTTTATTTTTTGTTATTTTTATGTTATGAATAAGTGTATCACCGGGTACCACTTTTCGTCTAAACTTTGCGTTGTCGATGGACATAAAATATACTGATTTGCCAGATACATCTTCGTTTGGATGCTCTGCTTGAAAAGTTTTTATAGCTAAAATTGCACAAGATTGAGCAATTGATTCAATAATCAAAACTCCGGGCATTATTGGTTCATTTGGGAAATGTCCGGTAAAAAATTCTTCATTCATTGTAACGTTTTTTAGTGCTTTAATTGATTCATTAACGGTAAATTCCAAGACTCTGTCGACAAGTAACATTGGATATCTATGCGGTAATAACTTAATTATTTCTTCAATTTTTATCACAAAATATAAAACCTTCATTTATATTTGAATCATTATTTTTTATTTTGCAACAATTTTTCTTGACTAATAAAAAAATAGTTTTATTTTGTATGCAAATAGCTTTAGAAATATGTCAGTAACTTATAATCCAAGTAAAGTAAAGAGAAAAAGAACCTGTGGCTTTAGGGCAAGAATGAAAACGTCCGGCGGCAGAGCTATTCTTCGCAGAAGAAGACAAAAAGGAAGAACAAGATTGAGTTCATCTGACGAATAAGGTTCGATCTTAGCTATTTTAAATCTATGGTAACAAACACTGAGGAAAAAATAAAATCTTTACAAAGTGAGATCTCTGAGATTTCAAGATTTCATTGTGAATTTCATTATCAAGGTTCTTATGAATATTTTAATATCGGCTGTGGATATTTAAAGCTTGGGATGTTAAGTGACGCAATAAGCTGTTTTAATAAATCGATTGAAGTATATAGGGAGAATGCTGATAGTTATTACGCAAGAGGATTTGCGAAGCATCTTTTAAAAGAAGGCTCATCCCATGAAGATTTCCAAATATCCTTTAAATATCGCAATGTACATCAAGATTTGTATATTGATAATCACATGAATTATGTTCCATATAATCAACTTTCAGGTATTGATAGTTTTAATTTTAGTCATAGAAAAAACGAAAAAACGACATATGTTCCGTTAAAAGGAAGACAAATTAATATACTTTATGAGCATGCTGATATTGCTATAAATGCTAAAAATTTTGCTGATTTCGTTGATATATATAAAACAATAATACATACAACAAGCAATGTACATTTTGAATATCACGTTAATTTGGCAAATAAAAATTTTGCTTTGGCTCAAGCTTATGAGGATAATGGGCAGCTTAGTGAGGCTTGTTTTTTTGCTGATAAAGCGCTTGAAACTGATGAAAAAAATCCACACAATATGGCTTATCAAAACTTGATTTCGGCATGTAAAATGAAAATTAACGAGCAAATTGTAAATACTTAGTGAATATGAAATTCGGATTTTTTATTACAGTAGTATTGGCAACTTTTATTTCTGCTGCTGAAATAGATATTTGTGTTCCGTCTTTTCCGGAAATTAAAGATTTATTTGAATTGACACCTTTCCAAATCGAAATGGTGCTAAGTGTAAATTTGATTTTTCACTGTATTGCTGCTGTTTTTGTTGGGGTTTTAAGTGAGCGATTCGGAAAGAAAAAGATGATGAACACCGGACTCATAATATTTTCAATTGGAAGCGTTTTTTGTACTTTTGCACAAAATTATCCATCTGTTATCTTTGGAAGAATCTTGCAGGGAATTGGGGTTTCAGCTCCAATGATTCTTGCGCCGATTTTTGTTTTTGATAAGTACAAACAAGAGCAACAACAGAAAATGATGAACATATTAAACGGGGTCGTGACGTTAACGATATGTTTTGCACCTGCGATTGGTTCTTTCACCTCGCTTCTTTTTGGGTGGCGTGCTAATTTTGCAATACTCTTGATTTTGAGTTTTTCATCAATGTTATTAAATAAAAAATTCCTTCCTGCCCATGAAAAAATTGATAAAAAGGCCAAAATTGATTTGAGAAAATATGGAATTGTGTTTAAAAATAAGATTGCAATGATTTATATACTTGCATGTACGCTTGGAATTGGCCTTTATTATACTTTTGTCGGAATGGCTCCTTTGATTTTAATTAAATCTTTTGGTGTTGATTTGAGGCATTTCGGTTTTTACCAGGGCGCTTTAACTCTTACTTTCGGTGCAGTTTCTATTTTTAGTGGATTTTTTGTTTCCAAGAAAATGAAATTCCCGATATTTATTATTAGCGAAATTCTAATTTTATGTTTTCTCGTTGGTGCAAGTATTTTGGTTTTTTCAGGAAATCAAGAGCCAATATATATAACGCTTGTAATCATGATGCTTTCAGTTGGAGCGGTTGCACCGATTAATGCTTTGTATGTGAATGCAATTAACTCAATTCCTGATCATAAAGGAGTTACGTCGTCGGTTTTAATAATTGCAAAATGGATTTTTGCTTCAATTGGAATTCAGCTTTCTTCATATTTCTATACTGATAATTTTACTTCAACCGGCATTGTTATGATTGTTATGGAAATTTTATCAATTTTACTAACTTTCTATCTTTACAAAAAAGATAAAAACTTTAGACTGGCTATTGGTCTTTAATCTTCGTAAAAGCTTCTAAGAATTTTTCACCAAAATTATTGCAAATTTCTTTCTTTAAAACAATAATATAGAAAGAATAATTTTCTATAGATGTATCTTTCACAAATTTTATAAATTCAGATCGAATATATCGTTTTATGTAATTTCTATCAACTGCTAATTTTGATATTTTTTTTGATACTGCAATACAAAGATTTAGATGATCGTTTTTTTGTCTTGCATATTTTATTTTAACGCCGTCAAGTAAGAAGAATTTACCTCCTCTCGAAATTTTCTGTAATACTGATTTTGTGGGATTTGTTTTTATTTTACCCTCTTGAAGCTTTATTAACATTTTACCAATCAAGAGCTTTGTTTTTATATTCGTAAATTAGTCCAATTGTTAAAATAAAAACTAGCATTAAAGCTGAGTAAAACCCAGTTACGGAATAACTTTTCAAGTGTATCGCCCAAGGAAAAAGTAAAACTATTTCAAGATCAAATATGATAAATAATATTGCAACAAGGTAAAATTGTACATCAAAGGGTTTTTTAACGTTTCCAAGTGGGCTAATTCCACATTCATATTCCGAAGATTTTGCTCGTGAAGGACGATATTTTGCAATTAAAGCCGGAATAAAAGCTAGAAATCCACAAAATCCGATCGCGATCAAAGCAAAAGTCAAAATTTTAAAATAGTCTATCATATTAAATTAAAACCTTTTTTGCAGAGCTGATTTCGCGATAAATATCCTGCATAACATCCGATATATATTGAGAATTACTTGCAACAAATTGCAAATTTTTACTTGCGCAAATTTCAAGTATATTTGGCATGTGCGTATCAATTTTTTTAAGCAAAGGCTCAATTGCACGGAACATCGAAACTTTTTTATCTCCGCTTTGAGTTTGTATTATTGTAATTATATCTTCCCCGGCTTGATATAAATTTGAAACCTCAGAAACTATATCAGAGATAGCACTGAGCGCTTGATTATCCATTTTTGAGACTGCACTTTTTTTGTAACTTTGTGTCATTTTATTGTCAAATCACTTAATTATAAACACTTTTTTTTTCATTGCAAGTTTTTTTTATGGATTTTAATTTTTTTTATATTATTTCCATTTGAATGTTTTATTTTCATCTTGAGAATATCGGATTTATCAAGTAAATTACTTGTCCAAATAATTGCTTTTGCAAGAAATTATAAGCAAAAAAATAACGATTTTCTAAATATGTCAAAAAGTGATTTTGCGAATATGTCTTTCAAAGATGAAGCCTTGGAAAAGGCTGAAAAGGAACTTGAAAATGTTGCAAAATTTGGTGGAAGCTTTATACCCTTTTTTGCAAATGAATACCCAAAACTACTTTTGTCAATTCCAAATCCACCGATTTTACTTACCGGGCTTGGAAATTTTGATATTTTAAATGATAAAATTATTGCAATAGTTGGCTCTCGTTCAGCATCATATAATGGTCTAAAAATGTCCGAAACTTTTGCAAAAAGGCTTTGTGAGTCGGGGTTTACTATTGCATCGGGACTTGCGCGTGGAATTGATTCAAAGGCGCATTGGGGTGGTATAAAATCTACAGTCGCGGTAATTGGAAGCGGGATAAATATTCAATATCCACAGGAAAATTCAAAACTTTATGATGCGATAATAAGCAATAATTCCTGTATAATTACCGAGTTTCCATTTGATTTAAGCCCTATTCCTGCGAATTTTCCACAACGAAACAGGATCATTGCGGGAATTTCACTTGGAACTTTGGTGGTTGAGGCTGGCATGAAATCCGGAAGTTTGTCAACTGCAAGACTGACATTTGAATATGGACGTGAAGTTTTTGCAATTCCGGGTTTTGCTCTTGATCCGAATTACAAAGGAAATAATTATTTAATTAAGAAAAATATCGCAAAACTCGTTGAAAACACTGAAGATATTATTGAAGACTTGCCTGATTTTATTGATATAAAGCCACGAAAAACAAGTGAAATTAAGGCGGATAATTTGTTATTTACAGATGTGATTCAGCAAGCGGAAGACGTTGAAAAAAGCGACAAAGATGAGGATGTAAATTTGACTGATGAAGATATTATTTTAAATTCTCTGACTAATCAATATATTGGGATTAACGAAATTTGTCAAAGAACCGGTTTTGATGCTGCAAAGGTCAATATTTTTGTTATGCAACTTGAAATGTTTGGAAAAATTGTATCAAATGGGATGGGTTTTTGTCGAAAATTTGATTAAAAAGTAAAGAAAAAGCTTGCATATAATAATTACAGCTTTAGGTTTTTGAAAATTATTTGAAAATTTATGAAATCATATCCGCTTGAAAGATATAGAAATATAGGAATCATGGCACACATCGATGCCGGAAAAACAACAACTTCTGAAAGAATTTTATTTTATACCGGACGTTCTCATAAAATTGGAGAAGTTCATGAGGGTGGAGCTACGATGGATTGGATGGAGCAAGAAAAAGAACGTGGGATTACGATTACGTCTGCTGCAACAACTTGTTTTTGGAATGACTATAGAATTAACTTAATCGATACACCTGGACACGTTGATTTTACGATTGAAGTTGAAAGATCTTTGCGTGTTTTGGATGGTGCAGTCGCAGTTTTAGATAGTGTTGCCGGGGTTGAACCTCAAACGGAAACTGTTTGGAGACAGGCAGATAAATATAATGTTCCAAGAATTTGTTTTGCAAATAAAATGGATAGAGTTGGTGCGGATTTTTATAGATGCATTGACATGATTAAAGAAAGACTTGGTGCAAGACCTCTTCCAATTCAACTTCCAATCGGTTCTGGAGAAGATTTCAAGGGAATTGTTGACTTGATCAAGATGAAAGCTGTTTATTGGAAAGAAGATACTCAGGGTGCTGAATATTATTATGAAGAAATTCCGGCTGATTTAGTTGAAAAAGCTAAAAAATATAGAATAGAAATGATTGAAACTGCGGTTGAGCAAGACGAAGTTTTGATGGAAAAATACTTAGGTGGTGAGACAATTTCTGATGCTGAAATTAAAAAATGTATTAGAAAGGGCGTTTTGGCAACTGCTTTTATACCAATGATATGTGGAAGTGCGTTTAAACACAAAGGTGTTCAAATGTTGCTTGATGCAGTCACTGATTTCTTACCTTCTCCGATTGATTTTCCTACAATTATCGGTGAAAGTGTTGACGATCCTGAAGTTAAAATTACAAGAAAAAGAACAGCAGATGAGCCTTTTGCGGGGGTTGCATTTAAAATTGCAACGGATCCGTTTGTTGGATCTATCACATTCGTTCGTATTTACTGTGGTAAACTTGAAACAGGAACGAGCCTTATAAATGCAACAAACGGAAAAACGGAAAGAATAGGGCGTATGTTGCTTATGCACTCAAACCAAAGAGAGGATATCAAGACTGCTTCAGCTGGGGATATTGTTGCATTTGTTGGACTTAAAAATACTACGACGGGTAATACACTTTGTGATCCTTCAAAGCCTGTAATTTTTGAAAGAATGGATTTTCCAAAACCGGTCATACAAATTGCGGTTGAACCAAAAACGAAGGCAGATCAAGAAAGAATGGGAATTGCGATTAATAAATTGGTATCAGAAGATCCATCTCTTGAAGTTGAGTCGGACCAAGAAACCGGCCAAACTCTGCTTCGCGGAATGGGAGAATTGCATCTTGAGATTATCGTAGATAGAATGAAACGTGAGTTTAAGGTTGAGGTGAACGTAGGTAAGCCGCAGGTTGCATATAGAGAAACTCTTGCAAAGCCGATTACGATTGAACATTTGCATAAAAAGCAATCAGGTGGTGCTGGGCAATTTGCTGGTATTACTTTGGAATTTAAGCCGGAAGAACGTGGATTTGGATATAAATTTGAAAACAAAGTTTTTGGTGGAGCTGTTCCAAAAGAGTATATACCTGGAGTTGAAAAAGGTTTACTTGCTGCAAAGGAAAATGGTTTGCATGCTGGATATCCTGTAATTGACTTTAGTGTTTCTTTGCTTGACGGTAAATATCATGATGTGGATTCGAGCGTTTTAGCCTTTGAAATTGCTGCAAAAAATGCATTTAGAAAGCTTGCATCGCAATTGAAACCGTCAATTTTGGAGCCTGTTATGAAAGTTGAGGTTGTAACTCCCGAGGATTACATGGGAGACGTTATTGGTGATTTGAATTCAAGACGTGGTCAGGTTGCAGAAGTTGATTCAAGAGGAAATGCAAAAGTCATTATGGCGTATGTTCCACTTGGTGAGATGTTCGGATATATTAATAATCTTCGTTCTATGTCACAAGGTCGTGCGCAATATACAATGGTTTTTGAGCGTTACGATGCTGTTCCTGGTAATGTTGCCGAGGAAATTATCAAACAAAGCGGTGGTAAGGTTACAGATCCTGATTTGGATGAGTAGGTTTTATAAGATAATCCATCATGCCCCTAGAAACGATTCCTTTGATTGGCAAAATATTAAAGTGTATTGTTTCTAGTTTTGTTAAATCTAAAAAAGAGGAAGTCGTAGTCACTTATCAGAAAAAATCAGTTGAAATTCCGGAGACTACATTAACTCTTGTATTCTATCCGGTCAATTCACTAGGTTTGTTTCAAAGAAATATTGATTTTTATCCGGACGAGTCAAAAAATATTAAAATCTGTTATGTTATAAAAGATTCATTGGTATTGGAAGACGGTGTTCTTAAAATTACAGCCTTTGTTGTGTTACATAATCGCATATATGTTAGCAGAATGCCAAGAAAACCCGTTAATATTTATTCAAAATCAAGAGAAAGACATGTTTATAATTCAGAATGTAATTTAAGTTTGACAAATGCTCGTAATAGTTTGTGCGATGCAATTTATATGCGTATTACAATTCAGCATCGAGACGAGACTAAAAAGATAAAGAATATTGATGATTTGCAATTTGATAAGATTACAGTAAAACTGTCAAATGGTGCGGCTAAGAGGACTTGAACCTCCACTGTTTTTACACAATAGCGACCTCAACACTACGCGTCTACCAATTCCGCCATAGCCGCTCAAGTAAATATTGAATACAGTAAAATAAAAATCAAGATAAATATGATATTTTTTGGTGACTCCTACGGGATTTGAACCCGTGTTCCCACCGTGAAAGGGTGATGTCCTAACCACTGGACGAAGGAGTCATTAAGCTTAATCTATGGTATATAAAATATAAAAATCAAGATAAAAATTAACTTTTTATTATTAATATTTTATATTGTTCTTTTTGCAAGTTCTTTTTTATATCTTTTGAGGACGAATCGCGTTCCTATTACCAGCGCGAGTATATTCGGTATTGAAATTGAAAAATTAAAAATATCAGCAAGATATAAAATTTTACCAAAGTCTTGCGTTGTTCCACAAATTATATATGCGCAAAAAAGCAACACATTATAGAAAATAACGGTATTTCTTTTGTTTCCAAAAAGTGATTTCCAGGCGTTTTGACCAAAATATCCCCAAGCTGCTGCGGTTGTTAAGGCAAACATTGGGACAATTGCAAAAAGTGTATATTTCATGTAAGGACTAACTGTATCGAACGCGGCTATTACGGCTTCCATTGAGTTCTCAAAGTTTAAATATGAACCCGTTACTATAACGATCATTCCTGAGCAAAATATTGA
>CANDYN010000021.1 GCA_947424985.1 Rickettsiales bacterium
AGGTTTGATTTTTTGTAACAAATTTGAAATCATATAAAAAGCTATAATTTGCCAAATTAAAATCAAAAAATAATTAATTGCAATATAAAAAATACAATTTATAGTCAAAAAGACTGTAAAAATATATGAAAATAACAGAGTTTCACATACCAACGCTAAAAGAAACCCCTTCCGATGCAAGCATAATTTCACACCAGCTAATGCTAAGATCAGGAATGATAAGACAAATCGCGAGTGGACTTTATACTATTATGCCACTTGGAATGCGTGTTTTGCATAAAATAAGCAATATTATACGAAAAGAACTCAATAAAATCGGTGGGTCTGAAGTTCTTTTTCCAATAGTTCAAAATAATGATATCTGGATAAAAAGCGGTAGAAGTGATGGATATTGCGGGCCTGAAACCCTTAGAATGAAGGATAGAAATGGCGTAGATATGCTTTTTTCACCAACTGCCGAAGAAAGTGCAAATCTAATTTTTGAAATGGATGTTAAAAGCTATAAGCAGCTTCCGGTCTGTTTTTATCAAATAAATACGAAATTTCGTGATGAAATACGCCCGAGATTTGGACTTATGAGATGCCGCGAATTTATAATGCTCGACGCATACTCGTTTGACTTAACCGAAGAAGACGCAAAAAAAACCTACAATAATTATTTTAAAACATATCTTGAAATTTTTAAATCAATGGGGCTAATTGCCGTGCCTATGCGTGCAGCATCCGGTGAAATTGGAGGTGACTTAAGTCATGAATTTCATATAATTGCAAATACAGGAGAATCCGGAATTTTCTATGATAGAAAACTCGATGAAATCAGCGAGAATTTAGCAAATTTCGATCTTGATCAATTAAAAGATATTTACGCAAAAACAGATGAAGAGCATGACGAAAAAAACTGCCCGGTGAATCCTGAAAATTTAATCTCAAAACGCGGAATTGAAGTTGGACATATATTCTACTATGGTGATAAATATACAAAAGAAATGAATATAAAAATCCAAGATGGAAATGGAAAAATGATTAATCCGGTCGGAGGTTGCTATGGCATTGGGGTAACACGAATTATGGCTGCTGCAATTGAAGCAAACCACGATGAACATGGAATAATTTGGAATAAATCAATAGCTCCATTTGACCTAGTTCTGATAAATTTATCGCCAAAAGATGAAAAAGTTACGACAAAGTGCAATGAAATCTATGAAAAATTCAAAATAAATATTGATATCTTGTATGACAACTCTCAAAACTCAGCTGGACAAAAGCTAAACAATGCAGATTTAATCGGGATCCCATATCAAATAATTCTTGGCTCAAGATCTTTTGAAAATAACGAACTTGAAATAAAAAATCGTAAAACATCCGAAAAAACCATCGTTAAAATTGATAATTTACAAAATATTTTCGATTTCATCAAATAATATTAATTTTTTACTTGCATATAAATTTTCAATATATAGATTGTATATAGAAAATAGCCAATTTGTATGTCCAAAGATAAATCTGAAAAATGTCCGGTTTTTTTAACCCTGAGTTTAATTGCGAATAAATGGGGTATCTGTATAATTGAAAACCTGCTCAAGGCAGAAAATCAAACCCTTCGTCCAACAAACCTTCAAAAGGCTATACACGGAATAACTCAAGTTGAACTAAGAAAACAATTGCTCGAATTTGAAAAGGCTGGAATCGTAACAAGAAAAGCTTATGCCGAAGTACCGCCACGCGTTGAATACAAGCTTACAGAGCTTGGATTATCTTTGATGAAACCCATTAATGAACTCTCCGATTGGTCAAAAGAAAATGGCGAAATCGTGAAAAAGAATCGTGAAAAGTATAGCAAAATAAAAGCAGAGTAATATAATTCATTTATTGCCTCCGGATTTCTGCTTATGCAAGGACGATATCAGGAAAAAATTAGACCATAACCTTTGTTTTTCTCCCCAAAGCCTTTGACGAAAGCTTCGAAAAATTAACCTGTGATAGTATAATGGAAAATAATATAATACTAACTCCAGCAATTTCGTGTGCATCAACTTTGTCACTGAGAAGTAAAATACCAAAAATAAATGCAAATATTACTTTTGAGAAATCAAGATTTTGTAAGCGAGATATTCCATTCTTGGCCAAGCTATAAGACTTAACCATTCCAAATAAAGAGATGGTTGTTATAATTATTACAACAAGAATTTCCCACTGTGTAAAGGCTTTTACGGTAAAGTTACCTGTGTGTGAAAAATATCCAATTGCAAAAAGTGAATAAAAAAAGTTCTCGTAAAACATAACTTGAAACACGCTTTTTTTTGCAAGATTCCTGGTTCCTATATGCACAGTTGCCTTAAATGCCATGTGTAAAAACAGTATTACATAATATATATTATTTATCTCTATTTTTTCCCAGACATAAATACAAGCTCCAATAAAAGATAAGCCAGCAAAGAGCCAGTGCTTTAAAAACATCTTTTCTCGTAAAAAGAGTGAGGCAAAAAGCATAACCAAAAACGGCGTTGCATGAGTTATTACGACCGCATCACGAGGTTCGATATACTGTATACAATACATTTTCGCAACGGCAGCAAGCATCGCAGCTGACAGAATTAAATTAACCGGTTTAAATACATGAAGGAAAAGTTTTTCCCTCCAAATATATCTCACAAAAACTATATTGTATGCAATAAAAACTCCAACATTCATATAAGCCGCTATTTCTAAAGTTTTCATTCCGGTTTTAACCGAAAAAAACTTTATTAGGGTATATAAAAGTGCATTAAAAAATGTGAAAACTAAATATAAAAATACGTCCGGTGAAAGTAATTTATTCATCACAAAAAGGAAAATATATAGATTGAACTTGTAATGCAGGATATAATTTTAAACTAACTATCGCGCGCATCTGACATTGAAATTTTTGAAACACTAGCATGCTTTGACGCTATGATACCACGTATATCCGGAATTGAAAGATTCAATATCTCAGAGATCTCCGAAACACTTGACTTCATATCAAAATATTTCGCCTTATAATATTTCGATAAACGTGTATCAATATCTGCTCTTTTTTCAAGCAAAGTCTTTGAAGCTGCGGCTTGTAAGTTATTTATATTGTCATTTCTATCGGAATGTATTTTCGAAATTAAGTTCACAATTTCAGAAGATTTTTCCTCACAAGCTTTAATGTTTTTAACTAAATTTGACAAAACCTCCTCGCGAAATGCAAGCGTTTTTTCTATGTTTCTTGAAGCAAATTTTGCAACAGATATATAAAAAATTGAAAACGATACCAAGAACCAAAAGGCATTTGATATGTAAAATGTAAAATCAAGCTGTGGCACTATTTTACAACAAATAACAATAAGAATATAACAACAAGGGCAAAAAGACCCATAGCCTCGCAAAGCCCTGCACCGACATATATGTATTTGGATATTTTACTTTCAGACTCAGGATTTCTTGAGATTCCACCAAGTGCAGATGAGAAGATCATGGCAACAGATATCGCCGCACAACACATAACAAGTCCAAGCACGCCAACGGCTATATATTTCATTGAAATAGCATCCATAAAGCAATAAAACAACCTCTAGTTAATTAGAAAACATAAAATATTATTTGCAAGCATTATTTTATTTTTTCGTACAACCTTTACAATTCCAGCTTCCATACTCATTTTAAGCATGATCAAAGCTAATACCTTTTTTAACTGTAATATAAATATATCTAACCAATATAACACTAATCGCAGCGTAAAGTATTAGGGTAAAAGATATACCAAAAATAACCGAAACAGCGTCAAGATTTGGCGTAATTGCTTCTTTCGAGCGTAAAATTCCATAAACAACCCATGGTTGACGCCCAACCTCTGTAACATACCAGCCGCAAATAGTTGCAATTGCTCCAATCGGAATACACCAGATCGAAATATTTGTCATAATTTTATGAATCGGAGCCATCAATTTATGACATTTGATACCCTCCTGCTCTTTCGTTAAATTTTCGGAATACCCAAGTCCAATCTTATTTCTTCTCGACGCAGAAACGCCCCAAATTCCAATTAAAATCATGACCAGTCCACAGCCTACCATAATCCTAAAACAAAAAAATGGTAAAAGAACGGGCGGACGATCTTCGTCCTTAAAATCATTTAAAGCCGGTAAATCACCGTCCAAAGTATGAGTCAAAAGAATACTCCCAAGACGAGGAATTGTAATCTCATAATCATTTCTTCGTTCTTTTTCATTTGGAATTCCAAACAAAACAATCGGTTGTCCATTTCCGCCTTTTTCATTCTCCCAATGCCCTTCAAGTGCTGCAATTTTTGCCGGTTGGTATTTTAAAGTGTGTAGTCCATGTAAATCCCCAAGAAAAACCTGCAAAATAGACGTAAAAAGCAAAACATAAGCAGAAATTTTTGCGGAAATTTTTGCAAAATCTTTATCCTTGTTATGTTTTATCATATACACAGAAATCCCAAACATCAAAACACTTCCGGTCATAATTGCGGCATTTGTCATGTGCAAAAACTTATATGGAAATGAAGGATTAAAGATTATTTTATACCAATCTTTTGCAATTAAAATCCCATTTTCAATAGCATATCCATCCGGTGTTTGCATAAAAGAATTCGCGGAAAGTATCCAAAATGCAGAAAGCATAGTCCCAATCGCAACGCAAAAAGTCGCGAATAAATGAGCTTTTTTGGAAACTTTTTTCCACCCAAAAAGCATGACCCCAAGAAAAGATGCCTCAAGAAAAAATGCAGTTAAAACCTCAAAAGATAAAAGTGGTCCAAGTATATTCCCACCTATGTCAATTAACTTTGAAAAAGTAAGCCCAAACATAAAGGACATCATAATCCCTGTAACAACCCCAACTCCAAATAACATCGCAAAAATCCTCGTCCAAAACTTGCATAATTTTAAATATTTTTCATCTCCGGTTTTGACATAAATCGATTCCATAATCAAAATAAGCCAAGAAAGCCCAATGTTTATCGCGGGAAAAACAATGTGAAATGTAATCGCAAGGGCAAAATATATCCTGGCAAGCATGAATTCCATAATAGAATATTAAATATTGTTGACTCTAAAAGGGAAAATTATGTTGTCAAGTTTTTTATGTTTAAAAACTTAATTAATTTCCCTCTTGCAATTTATTTTAAATCCCGTATAAGTTTGCTTTATAATTTTAACTTATGGAGCAATCAAAAGACCCAATGAGTATCTCAAGAGAAGTATGGAAAAGACGTATTTTGAAAGATGTTGCTAAATTGCCTCAGTCTACTGAGTATAAAGGACTTACATGGATAAAGAACGTCGAGGCACTGGTAAATTTTGAAAATATAGAAGAGCTATTATATGATTACAACCCTACTGACGATAATCTTTTTTTTAGGGATGTGATATCTTTGATATGTCATAGTATAAAGCAACAAATGCTTGATGATCAAAGACTTGTAAACGGTATTCAAGCCTTGAGAAAGATACCCCTGCTTATGAAACGAGAGGAAATTGATCATGAAATTGTTGAATTTTTGGTATTGAAATATGTTAACAAACCAAGTATTTCTAATATGAATTTTGATAATCTAGTCAAGCAATATATAGGAGAAAATCCATCTGATGAACAAAAACAAGGTTTTAAAATTATCTATACTGCAGCACAGAATGAGATAATAAGATGTCGAAAAGAGTATTTCAAAAAAGAACAGCTTAAACAAGAAAATAAAGAAGGATTACCGGTAGAAAAGAAGGGTAATACTTATGCACATGGTATATATTCAAAGAAAGATCTAAGTGGCAATTCTCAAAAGGAAAGGGGGCAGCTGAATGAACACAAAAACCAACAAAATAAAAAGGAAAAGGGTTTGTGTTGCACCATGTATTAAACTTTACGCCACCTACTTCCTCACAAAAAATGAAGATGAGAGGATTTTTAACCGCTCATGCTACATCTTCCATCTTTTGTGAAGCCAAAACCATTGCTCCTTATTCTCTTCTATATCTTTTGAAATTATATCATTTGCTTTCTGTGAAAGCGTTATTTCATCAAGATTTTGATCTATCTCTGGGTCAAAAATTTTGATAAACTTTATATGAAACTTAGTAGGGCTTAATTTGTCTCTCACGCAAGAAGTATAAAACACAGGAAGATTGTATTTAATCGCAACTTTGGCAAAAAAAGTTGAGGTCATTGCATTGCGCCTCATGAGCTTTAATTTTTCTCCGTTTGCCTCTCTGTGGTCTTGAAAAACTGTGAGTATTTTCCCGCTTTGTTTAATTACTTTTATTATTTTTGACATCTCATTTCCATGTTTTTCAATCAGCTTCATACTTCCGGCTTTCACAATAAATCTTGTAAATGGATTTTTCGTAGCTTTATAAATTGAATATGTATCAAGTTTTTTATATTTAAAATATTTTCCGATCATCCACCAATTTCCCATGTGAGAGGTTATTGTTATTATTGATTTTTCACCCGATAAAGCTTCGGCCAGCTCCTCTTCGCCAATTATTTTTACTCTTTTTTTAAATTTTTTAAAAGATGCAAAAAAGAAATGCGGCGTTTCTCCAATAAATCTTGCAGTATTTATCCAAATTGCCTTGGTTAAAGATTTAACAAAATGCTCATCCATAAGTGGATAAATTAGTCGTAAATTACCCGATATTCTTCTTGAAAAAGCTGTATTTACAAAAATATTCCCAAAAACATGCCCAAAAATAAAAGATGCCATTCGAAATGGTAAAATTCTTGCTATTGCAAACAAGAAAATCATGAATACAAATTCGACAAAGTATTGAATATATTTATTAATAGTCTTGAAAAATTTCACTATCTTTTTGATCATTTTTTTCATATTTTACTCACACCTAAACTCTTTACCCTCGATATTATTTGTCACATTTACCGTAATATTATCCTCGCAACAAGTCTTTTTTACATCTCTATATATGTATACTTTTTTAATTATTACATCTCTTTTTGGTTTTTTAATTGGAACAGGCTTTGGCTTAATCTTTGGCTTTTTCTTTTTAACTTTTTTCTTTCCACAAAAACACTTTGGACATGGATTTTTTACTTCCCATTTTGAAACCTCCGGTACAGTTTTTTTATCACTCGCTTCACACCCACAAGTACAATCCATACTTACTTTAATTGTATGATTGTCATTAGTAACTTCAACTTGATTATCCGGCACTTTTTTATATCTATGGTATTCAAGAGCTTCTTCGCCATATTGAGTATTTGATTTGATTACAGTTATTTCTTGGTTTATAATTGGATTTTCTCTTGCATAACTTAGCCCTGATATGAAAAATAAAACTATAAAAATCAATATTATTTTCACAAGAGTTTAAACAATATTAAATAAATAATATGTTATTTTAGAAATGCAAGATTTTTTTTGTGAACTTATCTCGCAGGGTATATGGAATTGATTATGATGACCCCATATTAAAAAAGTGCTTGACATTTAAAAAACTATCTATCTTAATCACTCATAATCTAGCAACTAGTGAAAATCTTTTTATATTCAGCGCATGACAATTAGCATTAATCCAATTGAGGAGGAATTACCCCTTCTCGTCGAAAAAAAAGAAGAAAGCAAGACGCCTCTTTTTGAGAAAAAAATTACCCTCAATATTAAACCAAAAGTTGATACAGTGGAAGCTCCAAGCGAACAAATCGAACAAAAAGAAGGAAATCAAGAAGTTGTTAAAAGAAAAATTACAAGAAAAGAAAAACCGGTTCAAACAGAAAAACAAGAAGATATCTCAATATCAAACGATCTATCAAGAATAGAATTTAACGTAAACACGGAAGAATCTGCCGATAAACAAGATAAAGTAATGGATAAATTTGATAGCATCTCAAAACAAGATGAAGAATTTAAAGTTAGACATGAAAGAAGGATGCAATTCGATGAAAGTACGATGGAATTTGACTATCCGCCAAATCCCGAAAAAACGATAATTGTTTCGGAATTAAGAAAAAATAGCGTCGGAAATCTAATAGAGATCGCGGAAGGATATGGTGTTACAAATTGCCATAGAATGTTAAAGCAAGAGCTGATCAGTCAAATTTTAAAACAAACAATTAATAACGAAAAATTGATATATTCCGATGGAGTAATCGAAGTTGTTCACGATGGACACGGGTTTATAAGATCTCATCAAAATAATTATACTCACTCAGGTGAAGATGTCTTTATCTCAAACAATCAAATGAGAAAATTTGGATTGAGATTCGGAGATCATGTTGCCGGCTATACGAGAGTTCCGAAAAAAGGTGAGAAATATTTCTCCCTTATGCGCCTTATGGAGCTAAACGGAAGACCTTCGGATGAAATAATAAAGAAAATAAGTTTTGAAAATTTAACTCCGCTTTATCCAAATCAAAAGCTGAATTTTGAAAGCCCGGATCCAACAAAAAGTATATCCACACGTGTAATTGATTTAATAAGTCCAATCGGAAAAGGACAAAGAGCCTTGATTGTATCCCCTCCAAAAAGTGGGAAAACAATGCTCTTGCAAAACATAGCTCATGCAATAAATCATAATCACCCCGAAATTGAATTAATTTACCTCGGGATCGATGAAAGACCTGAGGAATTCACCGAAATGCAAAGAACAATAAAAGGTGAAGTTGTAAGTTCAACTTTCGATGAACCGGCCCAAAGACACGTTGCGCTTGCTGAAATAATAATTGAAAAAGCAAAAAGAATGGTTGAACACGGAAAAGACGTTGTAATACTTCTTGACTCAATAACAAGACTTGCAAGAGCATATAATAATGCGATGCCATCATCGGGAAAAATCCTAAGTGGAGGTGTTGATTCAAATGCTTTGCATCGCCCAAAAAGATTCTTCGGAGCGGCAAGAAATATAGAACACGGTGGATCTTTAACGATAATCGCAACCGCTTTAATTGACACAGGATCGAAAATGGACGAAGTAATATTTGAAGAATTCAAGGGAACGGGAAATGCAGAAATCGTCTTAGATCGTAAATTTGCAGACAAAAGAATCTTCCCGGCAATTGATGTGTTAAAGTCTGGAACAAGAAAAGAAGAGGAAATGGTTTCAAGTGAAACACTAACCAAAATGTGGATGCTAAGACGCGTTGTAAGCGGTATGGGCTCTGGTGGTGAAGCACTTGAATTTTTGATCAAAAAAATAAAAGATAGTAAAAACAATGAAGATTTTTTCAAAAAAATGAACTCCCCAATTGGTTTCGGTGATTAATTTTCTACTAACGTGATTTTGATTATAGGTTGCGGTAAAACTGGTATTGGTGCTGGAAAATATTTCGCTGCACAAAATAAAGAGGTAATATTTTTTGATGAAAAAACTGAAAATCTTGAAAATACAAAGAAAAATATAAATTTTGATGCAACTTTTATTAATAAAATTGAAGATTTATCGAATTTTTCAATTGACTTTGCTGTCTGCTCACCGGGATTTCGAACAAAATACAATCCCATCCAAATAATTAATTATCTAAATAGTGCCAAAATTACGATTAAATCTGATATTGACGTAATGCTTGACGATTTAAATCCATCGCAAAAAGTAGTCGCAATAACAGGAACAAACGGAAAATCAACAACAACTGCGCTACTTGCGCATACTCTTTCCGAGCTTGGTAAAACTTCGATTGCATGTGGAAACATAGGACTTGCCGTTCTTGATTTTGATTTTAAACAATATGAATATCTCTGCCTTGAAACCTCGTCAAGCCAATTTGAAATCTCTCAAAACCCAAGATTTTATGCCGGAATCTTAACGAATATTTCAAATGATCATATAGAATATCACGGCTCTTTCGACGCTTATGTAAACGCAAAAAATAGAGTTTTTTCTAAAAATATTCACTCCTTTGCATCAATTGAAGATGGGTTTTGCAAAAAAATTACAAGCGGAAATGAAAAAATAAACAAAGTTTCAAATACGGAAATAACTCAATCTGGCATTAGTTTTTTTAATGGCAATTTCTATAAAAATGGTGAAAAATTAACTCTTGATTCAAAACAAATGCAAATAATCGGAAACCATAATATTCAAAATGCATTATTTGTACTTAATTTTTGCGAAAAAGAAGGTTTTAATATAAGCAAAACTTTTGATGCAATCTGTTCTTTTCAAGCGCTGAAACACAGGTTGCAACTTGTTCGAAACATAGGAAATATCGCATTTATAAATGACAGCAAGGCAACAAACATTGACTCAACAAAAGTCGCACTTGCTCCACTTGATGAAATTTATTTAATTGCAGGAGGGGTTGCGAAATATCCTCATTCTATCCTTGATTTATCGCAATTTTTCTCAAAAATAAAACACTTTTTCTTAATTGGAGAAGCGGCATCTGAATTTTTTGATGATATAAAAAGTGAAAATAAAACAATTTACAATAGCATGGAAGATGCTATAAAATCTGCATATAAGCTAGCAATTAGTAATATTAAAAATAAAAAATCTCATGCTCCGAAAATCTTGCTTTCTCCACTTTGTGCAAGTTTTGATATGTATAAAAATTTTGAAGAAAGGGGTGATGATTTTATAAATATCGTCCAAAAACTCTAACTTTTAAGTAAATCATGATCAATCAATTCTTCGTCGAAGTCAACCTCAGTCAAGGTTTTAAATTGTAAAAAATTCTCAAATTTATTAGATCTCTCAACCAAAACTAAATTTTCAAGCCTAATGCCATATTTTCCATCCAGATAAAGCCCAGGCTCAATCGACAAAATCATTCCTTCTTGAAGTGGCGTTTTAAACGAAGACATCGATTTTGAAATTCCGCAAGGACCCTCGTGAACTGACAAAAAATGACCAACTCCATGTCCCGTACCATGGCCAAAATCAAGCCCGTTTTGCCATAAATTAAACCTTGCAATCGCATCAAGCTGAACCCCGTTTGTCCCACACGGAAAATGTAAATTTGAAAGCATCAAAAGTGACTTTAAAACCAGTGTATAATGCCGCTTTAAATCAGGAAATACCTTACTTGGATCTCCAATTGCAATTGTTCTTGTTGCGTCAGTTGTTCCATCAAAATATTGCGCACCTGAATCAATCAAAAGCACTCCATCACCGAAAATTTCGCTATTAGTTTCATCATTCGCACGATAATGAATTATCGCTCCATTACTGTTAAATCCGGCAATTGTATCAAAACTCATGGAATGAAAAAACTCTCCATTCTGCCTAACTTTTTTTGACATTTCAACAACTTCAAGCTCGTTCGTTCTTTCCTGATTTTTTACCCATTTTATCAGATTATTTAAAGCAAAACCGTCTCGCTTATGCGCATTTATAAATCCATTGATCTCTGTTTTATTTTTAATATATTTCATAGATTTTATCGGATTTTGAATAGCTAAAGTCTTACAATTTTTTTGTAACATTTCGTAAATTCTTCCGTTCACTTCGCTCTTATCAAATAAGATAGCTTCAAGTCCAAAAAGTTTCGATTCAAGCTCAGAAAAATCGCAAAAAACAACACCTTCTTTTGTAAAATTTGTGCTATTAGAAAATACAAAAACGACATCCTTTAATACCAATGCAAAACAATTTAAAATTGGTGTATTTTCAAGATCATTCCCCCTGATATTCAAAAGCCAGCAAATGCTTTGTGGATCGGCAATAAAGAATGATTCATTGTTCAATTTTCTACGTAAAATACTTAGTTTTTCAATATGTGAAACTCCACAAAATTTTATGTCAAAATCAAACACTTGTGATTCTTTTTTTTCAAATTTAAACCCAAAAGCTTTAAGAATATCCTCCCTAGAAATACTCTTAATATCGTTATTTTGTTTAAAATTTTCAATCTGGTGTTGAGAAAAATAATCAGAAATTATGCCAATTTTTGAAAATTTTTTAATATATTCAAATACGGAAATTTCAGCCAAATTGAATACCTCCCAATAATTTAAATCAAGCTGTTTTTTAGCCTGTAAAACATAGCGTGAGTCTGTAAATAATGCATTTTTTTCACCCTGTAAAACCAAAACACCGTTTGACCCATCAAAGCCACTTATAAATTTCATTAAAGAGCCTTCTGGATCTACATATTCACTCAAAAATTCATCACAAGATGGAATAATTAATGTATCAATCTCAAAACTCTTCAAAATTAAATCAATATTCATATTGCAAAATAAATTAAATGTTTTAACAGAGCTTAGATATTGATAAAAATATGAATTATCAAGAACTTT
>CANDYN010000022.1 GCA_947424985.1 Rickettsiales bacterium
GTTTGGCTTGATGCGCTTACAAACTACCTTTCTGCACTTAGCGAAAGCCGTGATAAATTTTGGGATAAAAGACGGGACGATGCAAAGGTTTTGCATGTTGTAGGAAAGGATATTTTGAGATTTCACGCTGTTTATTGGCCGGCGTTTTTAATTGCAGAAAAGCTTGAATATAGCGAACTTTTATCAACCTTGGAGCTGGATATTTCTGAAATACCGAAAAAGATTGATAAAAAGTGGCTATTTGATTCTGTATTTGCACACGGCTGGTGGACAAATAACGGTGAAAAAATATCAAAATCGCTGAAAAATACAATTGATCCGAAAGACGAGATTGCTTTCATCGAAAATTTTGGTGTCAAAACCTCGATTGCAACTGATTATTTTCGATATTTTATGGTAAAAGCTATGCCATTTGGAAATGATGGAAGTTATTCTCGTGCGACTTTGCTTGAAAATGTTAATGCTGATCTTGCAAATAACATAGGAAATCTTGTTCAAAGAACCCTTTCAATGGCGATAAAGTATATTCCGGATGGAATTTTAGAGATTCATGAGGAAAAATGTAAAAATATTCAAGAAAAAATTGATCAGTGCTCGCAGTTTTATCAAGACCTTGTGCTTGATGAAGCTTTATCTGTTGTCTTAAAAATTGCAAGAGAGGCAAACGAATTTATTGATGAAAAGGCTCCGTGGAAGCTTGCAAAGGAGGGTAAAATTAGTGAAATTTCCGAAGCATTGGCTGATGTTTTGGTGAATATTTCCGCAATTGGAATTTGCATAAATCCGATTTGCCCCGTAATTGGTCTTGAAATTTTGAAATCAATTGGATTGACTCAGGCTATAAAATTTGAAGATTTTTCTAAAGTCTTGCTTGAAAAAAAGCAATTTAAAATAGAAAAAGCAAATCCGATTTGTCCGAGACTTTCCGAGGTTTTGAAATAAAAACCTAATCACAATTTTTTAGGATATCCAAGTTTTCACTGTAAAATTTGGTCTGTAATGTTAAGAGCCCTGCAATTGTATGATAAATATTATCATGACTTGGATTTTTTAGCTTACTGATGCAAGATTTTATTGAGCCATGCTTTGCTTTGTAGGATTTTGACGTATAGATTAAAAACGGAATCTCCTTTTGCTCTTTTGGTGCAATACTATACGGAAATCCATGTAAGAAAAATCCGTTTTCACCGAGCGATTCTCCGTGATCTGAGGCATAAATTAATATAGTTGGTTTACTTGTTGTTTCAATTTTCTTAATTACTTCAGCTAAAAAATAATCTGTATATAAAATTGTATTGTCGTAGGTATTTACAAGTTGATCCTTTGTGCATTTTGCAACCTCAGCTGTTTTACAGATTGGTACAAATTTATCAAAACCGGCTTCGAATCTATCTTTATAAAGAGGTCCGTGAGATCCGTTTTGATGCAAAACTATCATTTGTTGATCTTTTTCTTTTGCTACTTTATGTAAAATTTTATCAAATTCTGGAAGCATTTGTCCATCCGGTTCACCGTTAAATCTTGATACGTGTACTTTATCGCAAATACCATAACATCCACCGAAATTATTTTCAAGCCAATAAGATTTTAAATTCAGTCGTAAAAGTGTATTTAAAAGGGATTCCTTTTTGTTGTTTTCAAAGCAAACTCTTGATTCCGGCGAGAAAATGCAGGGCAGAGATTCGTTGGTAGATGTTCCGCAGGACGTTGCATTGTCGACTCTTTCAATATCAAGTTTTGCAAGTAATGGATTGGTTTCTCTTTCATACCCATAAAGCGAAAAATTAGCACGTCTTGCCGTTTCACCTACGACTAAAATAACCAAAATATCATTCTTCTTTTCAATTTTTGCGTTCAAATCTATTTCTGTTTTAAGATTTTTTAATCTACGTTGTTTTTTTATGCACGAAATTGATGCTGAAATATAATTTGACGGAACGACTTTTCCTCCGAGTGAGTGATTTTTTCTAAAAAAGGATGCAATTTGGACGTAATTTGGTAAAATTATAGCGATTGATATTATAAAAGTTGTTATCAGTATCGCAACTTTTTTTATATATCCGATATGTATAATTTTTGTTCTTAAAATTAAAAATATTGGTACAATGCAAAAGAAAAACATATATACAATCATTCCAAGCGATAACAGCCCAATGGTTTCATTTATATCTGTCATGAGGGCATTTTCAATCATTCCACGGTCGATAACTATGTTATATGAAAATATGAAATATGAGCAAATTGAACTTATAATTAAGAATAAAATTGCAAAAAATTTTACAAGTTTTGGTATTATAAAAAATATTTGAAAAATAAGGAAATATAGAAGATTTAATCCAATTAGTAAAACGAAAAAGAAGTATACATCGCGCACTGTTTCGATATTTACCAAATTATGTATACTTTTCCATATAAAAAAATTTAAAATTGTACAATGGAAAATCGAGTAAATAAATGTAAATTGAAAATTTGTAGTTTTAAACTTTATATTTTTAAACATATTGCAAAAGAAAGAGGGATTAATAAATTATCATCAATTTTAAGTTTTTTGCTATAAAGTTCACACATTGCCGATATGCAGCATGGTATTATAAATAATTGAAAGTCAAGGTTTAGGTATTTTGAGTAAAAAAACGATATTATTAAAGATGAAAACAAAAAGCCACAAAATCCGGCCAAGGTTTTGTTTCCAACCATTTTTGGACTATTAATTAATTTTCCAAAAAAACAAGCGAATGTATCACAAAAAATCAAAATAAGCATGGAAATTATGGCAATATTTTTATCAAAAAAAACTATTGTAAGAAAACACCCAGCTAAAAAATACGTTGATCCAAGTGGTTTATCACTTTCAAAGTCACGAGTAAAAGATTTAAAAATTTGCATAAAAATTTGATTCATTTTGGCAAATTTTATCCTCAAAAGATCAAATATAGCGCAGAGCGCAAATAAGAATCCAACTGCGAAAATCATAGTATTTTTTTCAAGGTAAAAGTATGAAGTCGGAATAATGCTAGACAGCAGGTGGACTGACTTTCTTAGCATTTCATTCATTTTTGTATATATAAATCGTGCGTTGCATAATAGTATAGATTCAATAAAATATTAGTCAATTAAAAAATTACATCTTGATTTTTAAATTTTATCGTTGAATATTCGGAAACTATAAACAGGTTTAATGTTAAAATCGCTTTATATTGAAAATATAATTTTAATCGAGAAATGTGTTATGCAATTTGACAAAAGCATGACATGTATAACCGGTGATTCCGGTTCAGGAAAGTCGATAATTCTTGACGCATTAAATATAATTTTGGGTGATAGAGCTTCACAAAGCGTAATCAGAGATGGAAAAGATCGTGCAATAATTTCAGCAGAATTTGATATCTCAAAAAGCGAAGATGTCATGAAAACGATATCCGATGCGGGATATGAAACAAATGGAGAGTTTTTGATCAAAAAAATTATAAATCGTGATTCTTCAAGTAAGATTTTATTAAATGATCAGCCAACAAGCATAGGTTTTATCAAGGAAATTACGTCGAGTTTGATTCAAATTCATGGGCAAACGGACCAGCTTTTAATTTTAAATCAAAAAAGACATAAGAAAATTCTTGATGATTGCATAGGCGAGACCATTTTAATGAAAGAAATTTCAAAATTATGTAATAAAATAAAGGAGAGAATAAAAGAAAAAAATGAGATGGAGCTTGAACTGAAAAGAAGCATGGATATCTTAAAAGATCTTGAGGAAATGCAAGAAGATTTGGAAAAATATGATATTTTTGAAGGTGAGGAAAAACAGCTTGTTGAAAGAAGAATTGAATATTTAAAATCTGCAAAAATATCAAATTTTATCAAGGGAATCATTGAAAAAGCCAGTATTGATGGGTTAAAATCTGCCGTTTCTTTATTTGCAAAATTTCAACCTGAAGGCGTTGATGATGACGTCGTAAAACAAATATCTGATAGTGAAAATTCGTTAATTGAGGCAATGGATAGTGTGTCTTGTGTTATTGATAATCTGTCAAAAATTTCATACGATATCACAAAACATTTTGATTTTGATATTTCAGAAATCGAAGAAAGACTTGAGCAAGTTAATGATGTTTGCAGAAAATATCGCATTCCAAATGGATCTTTATTTGTTTTTATCAGAGAAAACGATGATAAAATAAATCAAATATATGAACTTGAAAATAGAATAAAATTGCTAAATTTGGAAATTGAAAATGATAAAAAAGAGTATATAATTCTTGCAAAGAAGATAAGTACAATAAGGCAAAAAAGTGCTGATGAAATCTCGATTTGTGTGAATGAAATGCTAAAAAATCTTGAAATGCAGGATGCCGAGTTTAAGATTTGCGTAAATTTTGATGAAAATATCTTATCAAATGAAGGTTCTGACGAGGTTATTTTTATGGCAATGTTAAACAAGGGAACAAAATCATCTCCGATTAACGAAATCGCCTCTGGCGGGGAAATTTCAAGGCTAATTTTGGCTATAAAGTCAGCAATTGCAAGAAAGTTAAAAGATTCTTCCGTATTGATTTTCGATGAAATTGAGTCGGGACTTTCTACAAATGTTTCAATAAAAGTCAGTCTTGAGCTTGAAAAGCTTGCAAAGTCAATGCAAATTATTGCAATAACACATAATCCTTATATTGCGGGTGTTTCGGATTCTCATATTAAAATCTCAAAAAAAAGCGATGAAAGATCAACAACTACACTTGTCTTGCATCTTGATTCTCCCGAGGAAAGGCAAGAAGAAATTGCGCAAATGATCTCTTTTGATAAAAACCATAATGCAATAAAAATGGCTGGAGAGATATTAAATGAAGCCAAAAAACGAAAATAAATCTTGCTTTTTATTTAAAACTTTTTAGTTTAAATATGCCTTATATAAGTTATTTTTATAATGAAAACAACGGATCGAATATTTGACAAAATTCGATTGAGATTTTTGCTGTTAATATTAGCATTGGCACCCTTATCGTCTTGTGGATCAAATGACGAATGTATCGCAGCTGATGATTTTGGTGCGTACGAATATAGCATGAAAACAAATGTTTATGCTTTAAATCCGTCCTTAATGACAAATCCTGATATACTTAAAGATGCAACTAAAGAGACGAAAGATCAGAGTGAGATTTCACCGGGGATAAGTGAAAAAGATGCATATCAAAGTTCTTGGACTAAGATTAAAGTTAAAACGAATGATTCCGGTACATTGCGTAATGAAAATAAAAATGGATTTATTGTAAAAGATGGATCTGTTGTTACAATAAATCTTTTAGATGGAGCCGTAAATCTTGTTTCCAAGAGTGAGACGTTAAACTTGATAGTCGATGATAATGCAAAAAGCTCCGGTTTTGCCGGGATAGCTGTAACTAAAACAAAGTTTGAGCCTGGTGCACTTGTTACGATTACGATTGCAGGAAATGCACAGAGTGCGGAGAATAATGAGTCTGCAGATTTGTCTTCCATGATAGCTTTTCATGTTGAATCGGATAACCTTGATGGAACTGTTGCTAGCTATAAAGATCCATCTGCATGGATCTGTAACGTTGGTTCGAAGCAATTTTATAGTTCAAGACAAGATCAGCGCAATGGTAAATATATTTGTGATTTTATAACGGGAGTTGGGTGTGATCCAGTTGGTCAATATGACAGAATATCCGATGCATATTATCCGATATTTGGAAGCGGATATACCATTTCAGGTGAAAACAAAATTGTAAGGGAGCAGGTTATAGATCATGAAATGTTTGATGTAAATAGCGGTTTTGCAATTTGTACATCAAATCCAAATTTAGAGAGTAGATATAATGCGAATGGTGATGGCAGTAAGATGATTGGTTGGTCTGATTCGGATTGGCCATTTGAAAACGCATTAACCGGAACATATTTTGATGGTAAGTCTTGCGCAAGCCTTGCAACAACGCACAACATGTCTGTTATTGCGCAAAAAATTGGCGGTATTGTAAAATATGCAACTGTAAGTGGAATGAGTAGGAACGATTGGTCAAGCGGTAAAAACTATATTATAGATTCCGCATATCCAAATATAAACAATCCATATAGAAGTGATAATTCAAGTGGTAGATTGACAACTTGCTATCAGCCAAAGTTTACAACAATAAATCCAAAGCAAATATTTTTATTTAGAAGTCTTTCGAATGATCCAAAGGCACATACGGGTTTTCATCACAATAGACAGAGAATTGAAGAAAATTTGAGAAATGGTGCATGGAAAGGATATTTTGAGCACTGTGGAATATCGCCGTTAACCGTTACAAGGGATGATTACAATTCATTTAAGTTCATGGCAAGTTTTATTTCAAGGCCACATGTTGCAAATGCCATTATGAGAGCGTATTCGGAGCCAAAATGGGAATGTGATGGGGGTGATAATTGTGGTTATTCGAAGATTAATAGTGATGCACCATTGCCAAGTGTTGAGGTTGATGAGGAGGGAGACGAGGAAGACTTGGAAATGTATTTTATTGGAGGTAGTAGTGATTTTACTGATGTTAAGGCATTCACAACTGATGATTATTGCAATGTTACAAATGACGCTTCAGATGATTATAGAAAAACTTGTGCAGGGGCGGTTCAAATACAAACTATGTTGCGAGCTAATAACTTTTGCTATTCTGGTCATAGAAATACAAAGTTAGTTAATTCAAGATATTTGGATTTTGATGATGATATTAAAGAAATTCCGGAACGTGGAAGTGTGAAGCCTGAATGTCAAATAAAGATTAATGGCGATTCATCGAAAAATACCTATATAGATATGTCAAACTCAAGGTCTTGGGCTGTTTATCCGCAGGTTTTTCAAAAGAACACGGAAATTTCAATAACGTCAAATGCAAGAATTTCAAATTCCGGTGGTGGTTTTTATGATATAAGAGATAAAGAGTTACAGGAGCTTAATCTTGGTACAATGCCAAGTAGTGCATTTTATACTCAATTATACGGACAATTTTCACCTCTTGATAGTACTCCGGATATTGTTGGTAGTAGTGCAAAGCTTTCAAAGTATGGTTGGTGTTACGAAAGAAGTCCGTGTAAGGTAAATTCGAGAGGTTGCTCAAGTTATTCATATATTGGAAGTGAAGATGATGAAAAAAAAGCAGATTCAGATGGAAAATTGGCATTTCATGTTTGGTCGTATGCTGAATATGACAATGATAGCTATAACAATCATTCAAAATTTAAAAATTTACGATGTAACTCAATAGATACAGATGTTCTTAACTCAAATTTGGAAACAAAAGAATACAAATCTTATGGTAGCAATGAATTTTTATATCATGACACAATGGTTAAAAAAACGTGTGGATATGATGGATTTAATAAGGGCGAAAAAACAAAGCCTGAGTATAGAGCTATATATTGCAATTCACAGGCCAAATGGATGCCAAATGGTGTTCCAAGGGGACCGGGAACCATTAGCATTAGTACGTCCAATCCGCTCTACTGTAGCGGTGGTGGAATTTCATCATCTTTAAGTGGTCCACAGTTTATTGCCAATGATAGTACGCCAAGCGTTTCTTCGCATAACTTATACTGTCATCCAAATAAAACAAGAGAGTGCGGGATTGCGATGGGTTTTAGAACTTTTAAAGGTGAAATTCATCGTTGCATCAAGGGCTATAAATTAATATGCAGCGATAAAAGATATAATGGGGATCAGTGCGGAATATGGCCAAAGCCAAGTGCACAAGATTTGGCTGAGGACAGCAGTGGAACGTACCTCAGGACTCTCGGTGTATGCGTTAGGAGGGTGACTGGAGTGAGCGGAACGGAGAGTAAGACAATGCAATATTTAATGAGGTATAATAACATTGAGGATGCGGCATCAACCAACAATGGTACCTCGGCGTTTGGGGGGTCGTCGTATAATCCATCTTTAAAAAATTTAACTCAGTATGATGAATTTGATCCATCTTCACCAGATAGAAATCAAAGTGTTTCAGTTGCTGGAAATAGTCATCAAACAACAGAATTGGTTGACATTGGAAATTGTGGCATTTGTGTGCATGATAAGAAGGCTTTAGCTAATGGGCTTGTAACAAAAGAAAGTTTGGATAGAAGTGCCAATAGCGCAAAAGAGTGTGAAAATGGTTGGATAACAAGTTATACAGTGGATGGAGATAATAGGAGTTTGATAACAATAAACGATGTAGATAATGATACCTATAAATTAACAGGTTTTCCTAATGGTGATACAATTAATGTTTCTTATATATTTCAGCCCGTGAGAGTGATGAGTGTGTGTCAAGATAGTATAAGTGATGCAAAGTATTATAGTGAAAATTTAACGGAAAAACCTCAAAGCGAGGCTTTGTTTAAGTCAATGGCAATGATAAGAAGTGATGATTTGGAGGTCAGAAATAATTCGGTATCAGGAAGAATAACGGCAAATTCTGGGATTATACAGATTCCGCAATCTCTTGGTAAATCAAGAATATATGCATACTTTGCAGGAGAAGGGGGTGTCACTCAAAATTCAGATGCCGGTAAGCATGGATTTCAAAGATTCAAAGAGGGATCAAATGCTGCGATAACTTTTTCTTCTGGAAGTTATTCAAGCGATGGAAATGGTCTATTCTTTTATATACAGCCTCTTGATTCACATGGAAAGCCGGATCCTGATTTTCATCCGCATAAACAGTTTGAGCACAAAAGAGACTTTGATGAAAAAAGAAGAAATAATGACGGAAGTATTTTAAGTTTTAATCTTTATAAAAATTCATCCGGTGATAAGGCTACTTTTAATATTAATAAGACGGGAGTTTTGTGGTCGATTGTATTTGATCAAAAACCTACGTCAACAGATCAGTATGATAGGGATGGGAAATATCTAATTTTTAATGGCTTGGAAGATATGGATCCATACTCAGATGAATATGAAAACCAAGCGGTTGCGCTTGATGGCAGTAATCTGCTTGGTTACAACAGCGGCGTATATGTTGTTCAGGCAAAGCGTCCAATCGATTCAAGTTCTAATATTGTGAGCGAATTGTTTGATGATGGAGTCTCAGCTGGAAATTCTTTGCTTGAGAAATTTCAAGCAATGATTTATGGAAAAGTAGATCAAAATTCAAAGCAATGTGTAACATATACTAAGGTTCAATCGGGATTTCATGGTACTCCCTATCAAGAACCACAAAATGTTCAAATACCGGGCGGGTCAAGTGTTGGAGATGATACTGGTTGTGGAACTTATACCGTGAATAATACACAGGTAACTGCTAATGCATCTGATATTGAGATAAAAGGAGACACTGTTCCAAGTGTTCCAACTGGAAAATATAGATATTTTTGTAGATACATTGATTCGTCAAAAGGTAGTACCTCTTGTACTTATTCCGGTAGTGCGAAATCTGGGACACTGTCGTCTGACAACAAAAGAAAATGTAACAGTACGAAAGTAAGCTTGGGTACGACTGGAGTTTATGATCAAAACAACACATCTTTCTTTAAGCCATATCTTTTAGAAGTACATAATTCGTTTGTAAACCAATCAAGGCCGATATATACATCAAGTGATACAGGTTGTACATTGTATGCTGATCCACGTGCTGATGTTGATAGTGCATGGACACATTGGGAAGAGTGTTTTTTTCCAGATAAGATAAAAAGAACGAGAATAAAACAGGCAGTAATTGACCCAGATAATTTCGTTAGATTGTGGGATAGGGCTATAACACCCGATCTTATAATGCCACAAACTTCTTCAAGAATTCAAACTCTTCCCGATTTATATACAGCGTTTGATTTGTGTAATGGAGATGAGTGTGAGGTGGGAGATGGCGGAAAGGCAGTAAGGAGCAGTATTAACGTAAAGCTACCAGCGCCTTTTATGATGAAAGATGGTATGAATCTCGAAATGTGTCATAATGTTCCAAACGTTAGTGATATTTTAGTTGGAACGAGATACGATCGAGATGATGGTGACCATCATACCGTAACTAATAATGGAGATGATGATAGGCCTGGTCAAGACGATGACCAAACGAATGAATTATACCAAGGTTCTTATGAGTTGTCTTATAGGATACAAACTGTGCTTGATAAAAGTACAAATAGAAACAGACAATGCTCAGACCAGGTTTTGTCTTTGTCGGGTGGAGCTTTGGGGTTAACTTCGATAGACGCCATGAGTGGAAAGGCAGACGATGATTTCGATGCAGGAATAATTCCAAAGGAATGGTGTACGAATTCAAGTTGTACTGATTATTTGCAAATAGTTAAAGATAAAATGTATGTATCAAGTTTTTACTCTTGTGGTTTAATAAAGTGCGACTCAAGCTATGGAAATTGTCAGCTAAACGCTTGTAGTAGCGGAGATCTTTACTGTGATCCGTTGAAAAACTCTGTTGCTATTTTGGATAATCCAGACTTGCCTGAAAAATATGGAAGATGTGATCCAAAAGTTGGAACAACAAAAAAATGTTATATTTACCAATTAAATTCAAATATAGAAAGTACAAGTAATATATATAAATGTATGTATGGCCCTACTGGCTCTACTGTAAGCGAAAACAGCGTTACACTTCAATGCTGGGTGCAAAAAAAATCATCAGCAGGGGTGGATGTTTTTAAATTAGTGAATCCAGATATTTACAATGTTGATGATTATGCAAATAATACATATCTTGAATCACCAAAACCATTTAAAGAATTTTCATCTTGTCAGGCTAATTCTAAAGGAGAGATGACATGTAACATGACTGATAGAAAATATTCAGTTATATCAAATAACAACAAATCTTTGATTTCAGAGGTAACAAAGAGCGTTAAAGCAAAAACAGAAGATCTTTCAAGTGGGGAAGATATAAAGGGAGGCGTGACAACACGTGTTTATGTTGACAACGCACAAGGAATTGATTCGTCAAAATGTGACCCTAAGTCAATTTCTATTGATAGAGCGCAATGTACTCTGATTAGCAAGGTGGACGGGTATATATGTCAAGCTGGTGGAGAGTCTGTTAGTGTAAGTGAAAAAGAATATGATGCCGGAGTTAAAAAAACTATATCGTGTAAGTTGTATGTGGATTGTCAAGATCCAAGCTATGTAGGTCCGGGTGAAGCAAATTCAACCTCACAGCAAACTCAGCAATCTCCAAAGCCAGGCGCCGATGCCGGGGATACTGAAACAACAACAAAATGTAAATATAGCAAGAGATTGTTTAAAACCGGATTCATATATCAAATGTTTTCAACTATAACATCAAGTGTTGCATATCAGGCAACTTTCTATCTCTTGGTTGTATTGTGGGTTATGTCATATGGATATAAAATGATCCATTCGGAGGTACAATTTACGACAAAGGTATTTTTTGATCAAGCTGTAAGATTTGGGATAGCTATTGGACTTGCTTCACCGCAGGGCTGGCCAATTTATGAAACATACGTTGTTTCAATGGTTATGAGGGCATCAGAGGGATTTAATAATCTTGCAATTGCTTCTGTAACCGGAGGTGCAGAATCTGCTACGCTTGGATTGATTTTCTCACCAGTCTCGGAAGTATTTAATATATTACTATCATCAAATTTTTGGTTAAAATTAATTGCAGCAGCCTTCTCCCTCCCTTATCTTACTGGAGTTTTGATATCAATGTTAATGCTTGGTGCTGTGTTGAATATAATGACAATGCTTTTTACGGCTGTAACTCAGTACATGTCTTCGGTTATATTACTCGGCCTTTATCTATCTCTTGGTCCATTAGTTGCCCTTGGATATATGTTTGATAATTACAAAAAGCATTTTGAATCCTGGATGAAAGAAATTGTATCTTGTATCGCTGAGCAGTTCTTTTTGATATTATCGCTTTCTATAGCATCTCAAATAGTGACTTATTTACTCAAACCTTTGATATATAGAAAAATATGCTATGAACCGGTATTCTCAATACCACTGGGCGATATAATAAGAATTATAACGGGTGGTTTTATCGATAATATACAGTTTGATATACCGTTGCTAAGTTTTTGGAGATATGAGGGTTCATCTGAGGTTGGAAATATGATAATTATGCTTAAGGGTGTTTCGACTGATGCTGCTGTTAGTGCAAGTGGTGCACCATCTTTTGCTGTTA
>CANDYN010000023.1 GCA_947424985.1 Rickettsiales bacterium
AATTTCGTTAAAGGTAGTTAAAATTGCTGCATTATTTTGCGAATCTTTAAGTCTTCTTGCAATTGTTTGACGAAGTTTTGACATCGTAACTCTTTCAAACTCTTTATTTGATGAAAATTCAGCGGAAACGTTTTTCGGAGTTGATTTTTCCTGCGAACTAGATAAATAATCCATTACATCATGCTTTAACACCTGTCCATCTCTTCCGGAGGCAATTACAGAAGCCGGTTTTACAGAATTTTCATTCATCATCTTCAAAGCAGATGGCGATGGATCTTTTTGTGCGGCAGTTTCACTTTTAACGGCTACAGTTTCTACTTTATTCTCCTTTGAATCTGATTTAACAGCTCCAGAGGTAGCCTTTTCATCAAGTATTCCAATAATTTGTCCAGTTTTTACAACATCTTGCGGTTTCACATTCAGAGTCGCTAAAACACCATCTGATAAGGCACAAACCTCCAAAACTACTTTATCTGTTTCAAGTTCTGCGATTAATTCATCTTTTTTTACAAAATCTCCAACTTTTTTTAAAATAGAGCCAATTACAGCTGAGTCAACTGATTCTCCGAGCTCAGGAACTTTAATTTCTATCATAAAAAAACATAACCTAACCACTTGTAAAACAATAAAATAATATTTTCAAGAAAAAAATTGCAAATTATTTATTTTGTTTCGAAAATTGTAAAAATATTATGTTTTTGCTCAAAACAAATGATAATACACAGAGATAAAATTGCCTTTATTGGAATGGGAAAATTTGGTACAGCAATAGCATATAGACTGGATTTAACGCAAAAACATGAAATAAGTTTTTATACACGAAATAGCGAAATTGCAGAAAAATTTAATCAAGAAAAATTAAATCCACGCTGCTTCTCAGAGTTTGAGTTTAGCAAGCATACATCAGCAACCGATAATATTCTTGATTCAATAAAAAACGCACCAAATATTTTTATCACAAGCGAATCAAGTGAAATTCTAAATATAGCTGAAAAAATAAAAGGGAAGTTAAAAAAGGGAGCAAATATAATCCTTTGTAGCAAGGGAATCAGTGAGTTTTATCCATTTTTTTATAGTGAAATGGTAAAAGAAATACTTGGAAATTCAGTGAATATCTATGTGTTTTCCGGTCCAAATTTTGCCGATGAAATAATAAAAGGTGAGCTTTCAATAACAACTCTTGCCGGAAAAAGCTCGATAAAAAACCACTTTACTGCCCTGCTTTTTCGTAACACTAATATCAAAATTGAAACCACAACCGACATAATCGGGGTTCAAATCTTCGGCGCAATGAAAAATGTAATGGCAATAACCGTTGGGATCTTAGAGGGCGTCGGACTTGGGAAAAATAGAATAATTCGAACGTTGATGAACTTTGTTTCAGAAATTCAACGTCTTGGTAAATTTTATAAATCAGATAAAAACACTGCGTATTTATCAGCCGGAATCGGAGATATAATGCTTACTTGTTTTGATAATAAATCACGCAATAAAAGCTTTGGAATAAAAATTGGACAAGGAGAAAAAGTCGCAGATTTATTAAAAAATGATCTAGTTGAAGGGTATTACGCCGTTAATGCAATAAGAGAAATGTCAAAAAAAGTCCGGAGAATGAACAACAAAAGCCTAAAATATATTAATGCTTTGTACGATATTTTATACAAAAATAAAGACCCGATCGGGGCTTTAAATAAAGTAGAAAAAATATCGGGATATACTTCAAGCGGCAACAAAGAAATCTTAAAAAAAATTTCAATATTTATAATTACAAAAATAATATCAATTTTTAAATTGGTGTTAAAAAAAATAAAATAAACAAAAAAATACTTGACTTTAAATTTTTAGTAAGTATATATTTAATGCTGTTAATTTTTGCAATGAACGTACTTATTATAAAATCAAGTCCAATGAAGGAAAAATCGAATACAATCAAAATCTCCGATTTTTTTGCTTCCCTATTAAAGAAAAAATACCCCGATGTAAAAATAGCAACAAGAGATTTAACCACAACGAATATTCCACATCTAACCTTGGATACAATCATTGCAATAAATAATAAAGAGGAAAGAAGTGACGAACAAAAAGCACTTTTGAAGCTATCTGACGAACTAATTGCTGAACTGAAAGTTGCAAATTTAATCCTTGTCGGTTGCCCAATGTGGAATTTTTCAGTTCCTTCTTCCCTTAAAGCTTATTTTGACCACACAGCAAGGACTGGGATGACCTTTAAATATACAGAAAAAGGGCCAATCGGACTACTTGATGGCAACAAAAGGGTAATATTAATAACTTCCTCAGGCGGGATTTATTCAAACCAAGAACACTCAGCTCTTGATGCAGTCAAACAAACCATCTCAACACATTTTGGATTTTTGGGAATTAAAGACTTCTCATCAGTTTCTGTCGAAGGTGCTTCACTTGGCCCAGAAATTGTAGCAAAATCTATCAAGAAAGTTGAAGATGACGTTACCAAGATAGTGTCAAAGCTATAATTTCCTTTTATCATTTTTTATTTTTTATGAAACTTACAACAACCCTAACCCTATCGGCTTGCCTTCTAACAAATCTCGCACATGCTGAAAAAAGCAAAAACCCACTTACTTTTCACTACAATGAATATGAGAATAGCGTCTATTCAAATAAATTAGCGACAATAAACTGGAATACAAAAGAAGGAATGGCTAGATTTGAAAAAGCAGAAAAAGGCGATTTTTTTAGATTAGCACACCACTTTAAAGCACAGCAAGCTCCGTCAACTTGTGGAATTGCAGCAGCCGTTACTGTAATGGGTGCAATTTACGAAAAAAGAGGCGAACAAATGCCACTTGTTGAAGCTTGGCCAATTAACTTTGGAGGTAAAACGGTTGGACTTGAATATAGAACTATCAATGAAACAAATTTCTTCAACGATAAAACCGATGAAATCCTAAACCGCAAAGCAATTGTCATGAGAAGCTATGCAACAAAAGACAATAAGTTTGGTGGAGGGATAGACATGGAAGATTTAGCAAAAATGCTAAAAATAAATGGTGTTAAAAGCGAAGTAATTCAAGTAAAAACAAGCGATGAAAAGTCAGTCAATGACTTCAGAGAAGTTTTGATAAAAATCTTGAAAGATGATTCGAGATTTCTAATCGCGAATTTCAACAGATCCTTTGCCGGAATGGAAATGGGAGGGCACTACTCTCCAATTGTTGGGTACGACAAAGATAGCGATTCAGTCTTAGTTATGGACGTAGCTGAACATAAAAATCCTTGGATTTGGGTAAACATTGTTGACTTTCATAAATCTATGAACTCAAAAACGTATTCTCAAAAAGACAACAGGGGGTATATGATTTTAAAAGCTTAATTAAATTAACAATAAATCCTTGGGCAATTGCCTGAGGATTTATTTATTCACCAAGATTAAACAAAGCTAAAGCTAAATATTTGCAAGTTTTAAATATTCTTCTCTAATTTTCAAGCCCTTATCTTTGCTCTTGAATTTATAAACATCAAAAATAGAATTTACCGGAACAACTTCAACTGCGGTTCCAGTGGTAAAAGCTTCATCAAAGGTATGTAATTCTTGAGGTAATATTCGCCTTTCTATAACTTCATATCCCAGTTTCTTGCCAAGCTCAATAATCGTTTGCCTTGTAATTCCGTTTAAAAAGCAATCTGGGATTGGCGTGTGAAGCTCATTTCCCTTAATAAAAAATATATTACAAGCGGTACATTCAGCAATATATCCACGAAAGTCTAGCATTAATACATCGTCGTATCCATCATCCGCACATTTATTTAAAATTTTTGCTCCAATAAAATAAAGCCCGGAAGCCTTCGCTTGAACCTCGGTGCTACGCGGATCGGGTCTTACGTACTTCGTTGACGTTAAATTTATTCCAGCTTTTATTTTATCATCCCCGTAATAAGCTGCCAAATCCCAATGAAAGATTGCAGTATTTACCGAATTGTTTTTTGATTTGATACCCAATTTTTCATCACCCCTAAAAGCTACCGGACGAATGTATGCGTTTCTTATTCCGTTTTCTTCTACAACTTTCATTATTGCCTCATTTAATTCATTTGCCGAATATGGAACAGGAACATCAACTAACTTTCCGGAATTAATTAGCCTTTCACTGTGCTCTTGCATTTTAAAAACACGCCCATTGTATGCCCTACAGCCCTCAAAAATTGCCGTTCCATAGTGAAGTGCGTGAGTGAAAATACTCAAACTTATTTCACTCGCTTCCAAAATTTTTCCATTAAACCAAACTTTACTTTTTTTGTCAAACATACAAAAATTAAAACTATTTAAACGGACTTTTACAAACAGCCTTACATGGATTACATTTTCCTATTTTTTCCAAATATTTGCTCAAAATTTCTCCGTGATCAAACGCAAACTTTTTATCTTGAATCATCTTAATTATTTCCTCATTGGAATACAATTTTACACTTTTTGCATCATCACCAGCGACAGGGTTTTGATTGGTCGTAACTGAATATGTGATTTCAACGGAATGTTGCCTTGGATCTCGACCCAGATTACCGTGTACGCCAATTAAGTGCATGTTTTTTACAGAAGTAATATTCAACTCTTCCTTGATTTCCCGCAAAAATGCAGCCTCTGGTGATTCATTTTCAACGTGCCCTCCAAACATAGCAATTCCAAATGGAGTCTTACCTCGCTCTATAAGCGCTATTTTACCTTGAGGACAAACATGCACAACTCCAGCCACAGTAAGAACTGGTCTATTATTTTTTACTATATTTTTCTTTTGACAACATGACGTCGCGAAAAAGATCATAAATAACGTCTGAACTGTAATTTTTGCATTAAACAAAGTCTTACTTTTCTTGTCAAACATATAAAAAATTAAAAGCTATCCAAAAACCACTCAATAGCTTTACAGATAAATGGATGTAAATCCTTGTCACCGTAGGTCTCACTTCCACAATACGACATGTGCGTTGCATTCTTTGGCTTGACAATAGCCCATTCTAAAGTACCTCTATTAGACTGATCTGCAGTTCCTCCTTTATTTGGAATAACTCCATCATCTGTAGTTGTATCGTTTGCCTCAAACATGAGCACTTTTAGATCTGCATTTGGCTTTATTGGACATCTTCTCCCATCAAGTGATATTACCCGCTCAATCATCTGTTGATTGTTATTTGCAAAAAATTTCGAAATATCACCACCATTGCTATGACCCACTATAATGAATTTATCGAAGTTTAAACTTGGTTCTATTTTTTTGATTTCACTAATAACAAAGAATATATTTTTCTCACCCCTTATCCACAGATGCCTTCTTGCTTCGGCCTGAACTGCCTTTGGATCAAGAGTTTCAAGCCCATCATTGTCACCCAATATATCATGTTGAATTGAAATGAAAGTATACCCCTTATCAGTGAAGAAATCTACTAAGTATTTATATCCTTTGTATGTCCATAATTCACTTGGATTGTTTAATTCCTCTTGATCTTGGTAACCAGGATTGAAAATTATAACTTGTCCACTCCTAGCTTCCGGCAGATAAAGCATTACAGGAATTTTCCTATTTCTTGACGTATCAAAAAAATCAAAATTTTTTACTATCATATAAAACCACGCTAATCAAGCAACGATAAAGTAACTACGTAATAAATAAAATATGGGGCGTACAAAGTAAGAATTAAAAGCGTTGCGCCAAAACTCTTTCGTATTACAAAAGAAATACGATCCTTGATTGAATATGAAGGCTTTTTTTGACGAACTTTAGACTCTATATAAGAAAAAAATTTCTCTTCAAAAAAAATATTCATAGTAATAAACACCAATGATTATAGATCATACCCTGTATATTTTAAATTACAATTTTTTATTTATTTTTATTAAAAGTAACTAAACAAGCAATACAGATAGGCAAAAATAGTGGTAAAAATAAAAAAATCTCGTAAAAACCTCGCAATGGTTGACAGCCTTTTATTATAAATGCTTTTAATCCAGTTAGCTAACTGCGATTTTTGTCAATAATATACATTTTTCCAACAAAGTACAGTATGATGATAATTAAGGCCAAGATAACCAGAATGGAAAGTTTGCCAAACAATCTATCCCCGACAAACGATAGTCCAAGCAATATATAACTCAATATTTCACAAAAATCTCTGTAAAATTGATAACTGACTTCTCGCTTCATAGTTTTACACTAATGGCTTTTTTGCTTTCTGGGCTTTGCTCACTTTCCAATCGTTAACAAATGTGGCAACTGCTATTCCTCCAAAACCAAAAACTACGATGAGAAAAATTATAAAACCAAATACATCATTGCTCATAAATATACCAAAAATCCACTCAATTCTGTTCTAGGAACATTCCCTTTATTGTCAAGTTTTAATTTATTTACAAAAAGCATCCAATCGTCTTCTCGAGCTTTTCCGTAAAATCTCCAATCTCACTGTCTGTAATATTAAGACGTGGTAAAACCCGAACAACATTATCTTTTGATGAGGGAGCTAGAAGAAGAAAATTCTCTCGAGCCTTTGTAACAAAATCCGTATTTTGTAACACTTTATCGTTAAATTTAATCCCAAGCATTAATCCTTTTCCACGAATTTCAAGTATCGCTTCACCAGTTTTATTTTGCACAACTTCTATTGCATTTCTCAATTTCTGCCCAGCTAAAACGACATGATCTAAGAAGCTTTGATTTGAAATTCTATCTAAAACATAAGACGCAACTCCAGCCGCAACAGGATTACCCCCAAAAGTGGATCCATGCGTTCCAGGCGTCATGCCAGCGCAAAATTTATCCAAAGCAACGCAAGATCCAATCGGAATAATTCCACCACCAAGTGCTTTTGCATTTGTAATTATGTCAGGCTTGATATCGTAATGTTCAAAAGCTGAAAATTTTCCACTTCTTGAAAGTCCACACTGTACCTCGTCAAATCCTAAAATTAAATCATTTTCATCGCAAATTTTTCTAATTTCCTGCAAAAATTTTAAATCGCATGATGCAACCCCACCCTCTCCCTGAATTGGCTCAAGAATAATTCCGGCAGTACGCTGAGATATGAGCGATTTTACAGACTCAATATCGTTTAAAATAGCATGGCTAAACCCCTGCAGCCTTGGCTCAAACCCTTCTAAATATTTTTCATTTCCCATAGCCGCAAGCGACCCTAGGGTCCTTCCATGAAACGAATTTTTAAAACATATTATCTCGTTTTTTTCAGGCTTTCCAATTGTAAAAAAATGCTTTCTAATAATTTTTATCATGGTCTCAACCGCCTCGGTACCAGAATTCACAAAAAAAACCTTTCCACCGATAGTTAATCTCGTAATTTTCTCAGCCGCAACCTCAAGCTCTTCCGATCTAAAATAATTTGAAACATGCGTTAATTTACGAATCTGATCACACGCAAAATCCTCAAGTTCTTTGTCTTTATATCCAAACGGATTTGATGCAACACCCGAGATAAAATCTAAATATTTATTATCTTTTTCATCATACACGTACGAACCCTCTCCATGCTTTAAAAGCAAATCACATCTTGCTACAACTGGTAACAAATTTTGCATAATTTAACAATATCAATACGTAATTATAAATAGTTTTTTTTAATATGCAATTTTTTCTTGCGTTATATTTTTTTAAAAATTATAAGGCAATAACGGTGAATTTTTTATGGCAAAAATAATATTTGTAACGGGCGGAGTTGTCTCATCTTTGGGCAAGGGAATTGTCGCAGCAAGCTTAGGAAATATCTTGCAATCAGAAGGTTTTACCGTTAATATAAAAAAGCTCGATCCATATTTAAATATCGACCCGGGTACTATGAATCCAAATCAACACGGCGAAGTTTTTGTAACACATGACGGTGGAGAAACTGATCTTGATCTTGGACATTACGAAAGATTTACAGGACGCTTTTCGTCAAAATTTAACAATATAACCTCCGGTAAAATTTATCAAAAACTGCTTGAAAAAGAAAGAAATGGTGAATACCTCGGAAAAACGGTACAAGTTGTTCCACATGTAACCGATCTTATTAAAGAATTTATTTTACGTGATACTGAAAAATATGACTTTACAATTTGCGAAATAGGTGGAACAGTCGGAGACATAGAAGGGCAGGCTTTTTTAGAGTCAATAAGGCAAGTAAGATTTGAGCTTGGAAAAGCAAAAACTTTGTCAATTCATGTAACTTTGCTGCCGTATATCGCAGCCTCAAGCGAGCTAAAAACCAAGCCAACGCAAAACTCAGTCAAAGAGCTTATGTCCTATGGAATTATTGCAGATATTTTAGTTTGCAGAACCCAAATCTCACTTGACGAAAACGATAGAAAAAAAATTGCATCGTTTTGCAATTTGGATGCAAAAAACGTAATCGAAGCACCGGATGTCTCAAATATTTACGAAATACCGATTATATACGCAAAAAATGGGCTTGGCAAATGCGTTTTAGAATATTTCGGAATGTCATCAAACTATGATTTATTTGCAAAAAATGCGGAAAAATGGAAAGAATTTGTCTTAAAAATGAACTCCTTAAAAAGCGAGGTAAAAGTTGGAATTGTCGGGAAATATACCGGCTCAAAAGATGCATATAAATCCCTAATTGAAGCAATAACCCATGCCGGAGTTGCAATTGATAAAAAAGCAAAAATTGAACTGATTGACGCAAGACATATTTCAAGTCAAAACGATGCAAGACAAGCACTTGAAAAATTTGATGCGATAATTGTCGCAGGCGGATTTGGAATTGATGGAATTCTAGGAAAAATCGAATGTATAACCTATTGCAGACAAAATAACCTGCCCATGCTTGGGATCTGCCTTGGAATGCAGCTTTCTGTGATTGAATTTGCAAGAAATGTTGCAAAATTAAACGTAACCTCTGCTGAATTTAATGATATCACAACGGCATTTTCTGGCTCTGAGTATATCGTAAATACAATGGAAAATTGGAAAACGGACGATGGAAAAATTGTCAAAAAGCAAGAGCAAATCGGTGGCTCTATGCGCCTTGGATCGTATATTTCCATAATCGAAAAAAATACGCTTGCACACAAAATTTATCAAACAGAAGAAATAAGCGAACGTCATAGACATAGATTTGAAGTTGATATAAAATATAAAGATATCATCGAATCTTTTGGTGGAAAATTCTCATCTCTCTCTCCGGATAAAAAACTTCCGGAAATCTTCGAAATAACAAAATATAAAGATGAATTTGGCAAAGAACAAAACCTAAAATTTTTTATTTCATGTCAATACCACCCCGAGTTCAACAGCTCTCCGCTTAAACCAAACGATATTTTTATAAATCTTCTTAAAGCTCGTGAATAAAAAAGTTTTTTTTACACTTATTTTACTTTTTGCGTCAAATTTTGCAAATTGCGAAGAGGTTAAGGTAACCTACGGAAATAAAAATGTATATAACGATGAAAACAATTTTTCCGGAGAAGATGCAAGTAAGAAAAATATAGAAAAAACGAAGGAGATAGGTGGAAAAAGCGACAATGAAAGCTTTCACATTTTCGGAAAATCAAGGAAAATAAAAAACTACGAAGGTGGTGCGGAGAACGAAAAAATACCGGATATGACAGTTGAAAGCAGGAGTATAAAACCAAAGCCCAAAAAGGAGTCAGAATTTAAAAGCGACGATAAAATCGAAATGCTTGACGAAAAAGGTAACAGAAAAACCTCTAATCAGAACAATATTGAAAAAGTTGAAATAACAAATACAGTTACAATGCTTGATATAAATAATGACTCAATTGAAAGGGCAAAGAAAGAACTTGCGGATAGAGTTTTAAAAACAAACAAACAAATCCTAACAAAAGAGCAAATTGACGCATTTGGAATGCCGTCGCCAAACGGAACAAGATTTGAAGATAATAACACCCAAAGACGCCCACCAAATATCGCACACAGAATGTACAATAAAAAAAATAACCACTTAACGCCGGTAATTTTTGAAGAAGATTTTATCCAAAATGCCTTTAATTTAATAGGAAGTGAAAAATTTTCTCGAGCGGAGTTCTTTTCACTTGTCGAAAAATTAAGTCAACCGCACGTTCTTGATACTTACGGAAATACCCTTTTGATGCACGCAATTTACAATAATCGTGACCCAGTTGTTATGTTTTTGATAAAAAGCGGAATAGATTTAAATAAATCAAATGACTTTGGCGTTGCTCCGCTCCACCTAGCTGCACATATCAATGCACATGCGCCACTTGTTGCAATTATGGAAGCCGGAGGTGATCCAAATATCCTCGATAAATATGGAAATACGCCACTTATGTACGCTGCACTTTCCGGTGATATTTATGGAGTTATGAGAATCATAGAACTGGGTGGAAATATTAATGCAATAAATTACAAAGGGCTTGATGTAATGGATTTCGCATACGAATCACAAAATTTACAATTAATAGATTATCTAATTAAAAAAGGACATAGTCTAATTAAGAAGAAGGATTTAACTGAACTAGGAACCCTGGGAGAAGATTATTTCCTTACAACGCGCGATGGAAAAGAGCTCATCGAAGAATATCTAAGAAATCTTGATGAGCCAACTTACTTTTATTACGCAAATTAGCTATAATATCTCAACGTAATATTTTTTGTGCAAAACCCACATCAAATCAGTTTCAGCATTGGCTTTCTTCTGCATCATTAATTCATTTTTAATTTGGTCTTCGTCAAGCCCAACTTTTTGATTTTTTATCTTCAAAATTTCCTTTTTTGTTGGCTGAATTGACAAAAAAAGCTCAACCTTTCTTCTGTTTTCCGCCGTATTTTCAAGTTTGTTTTTTGCAATTTCCTGATCCACCTCTTCGTCACTTAAAGCCCTTGTTTTCATCATCCCAGATACGAAAAAATCTTTTAAAACCAAAGCCTTGATCTTGGAAACCACACTGCTTTTATCAACACCAAAACCTGCTAAATATAAATAAAGATTTTGCTTAATCTCAAGCCTATGCTCCATTAATTTCTCATATTCAGCAATCTCAATTTTATCAATATCCATATCACTTTTTTTTGCATGGTATATAATTAATTTTTCATCAATTAATCGAGATAGCGCAACGGATTTAATACTTTCAATTAAATTCCTATCCGTTGTTTTTGACGCAAGTCCGCCAAAAACAAGCTCAATTTTAATTGAATCCTCAAGATCCTTCGGCGTAATTACCTCTTTATTTCCAATTATCGCAAGCATGTCCGCCCCAAAACAATTTCCCGAAAAAATAATCAAAAAAAGTGTTGTAAAAAATATTTTATACATTGTTCTTGCAAAATAAAATCAAGGTTATAAATATTATATATCGTGTTTTTTATAATGCAAGTTTTTCTAATCTCACCTCGTGGGTTTTGTGCGGGCGTTACAAGAGCGATAAATATCGTCGAAGGTGCAATAGAGAAATATGGTAATGAAAAAACAATCTTTGTAAAACATGAGATAGTTCATAACGATTACGTCGTCAATTATTTTAAAAATAAAAACGTAAAATTTATCGAAGATGTATTCGAAATAAAAGAAGATGGCATTTTGATTTTTTCGGCACACGGAGTTTCAAAAAAAATCGAAAGCGATGCGAAAGAAAGAAATATACAAACAATCGATGCAACATGTCCTTTGGTTAAAAAAGTTCATAGAATAGCACAAAAACATGAAAGTGAAAATAAAAAAATAATCCTAATCGGACACGAAGGACACCCGGAAGT
>CANDYN010000024.1 GCA_947424985.1 Rickettsiales bacterium
GGATGAAGTTGCTGAATCAATAAGACAATCGCTTATTGGATATTCAGGCAGCAGCATTGAGGTTTTAACCGACTCAGGTGGGCCAAATTCGGGAAGCAAGGATATTGAAGTTCAGCTTGGATCGGAAGATATTGAAAAACTAAAACATGCCTTTGAAAAGGTATTTGAATATATGCAAAAAATGGAAGGAATGAAAGATGTAACAACAACAAAAGCCTTTCCGGTTTATAAAATTGACTTAAATTTTGATAAAGTAAAAGCGGCTAAATATAAGATAAATACTCAGTCTTTTGGACATTTTATTAAAATGTGTACAAATGGAGCTATGATCTCGCAATTTAGACCGAGTTATTCCGACGATGGCGTTGACATAATGCTAAAATTACCAGCTAGCTATTGCGAAATTGATTCTATTTCCGAGTTAGTAATTTACACGGAAGAACAAAAAGCGGTAAAAATAAGCTCTTTTGCAAATCCAAAACTAACACAAGAGATATCAATTATCAAAAAAATCAATGGCAATATAACCTTTAGAATCTTGGCAAATGCTGAAAAGGAATACAACGTAACGGAGCAATCAAAACTTCTTTCAGCTTGGATAAAATCTCAAAATTTTGATAAAGAAATAATGGTAAAATTTTCAGGGAATCTTGAAGATCAAGATGAAACCGGAAGCTTTTTACTAAAAGCATTTATAGTTGCAATATTTATAAAAGTTGCAATATTAATCGGGCAATTTAACTCAGTTTATTACGGACTTATTACAATGAGCGCAATAATTTTATCTGTTATGGGCGTGATGTTCGGACTTGTGATTACGCAAAACTCATTTGGAATTGTAATGGGTGGAATTGGAATAATAGCCCTTGCCGGAGTCGTGGTGAGTAACAACATAATACTAATTGATACATATCAACGATTTATCAAAAGTGGAATGGAAATTAGGTCTGCGATACTTCGAACCTGCGCCCAAAGATTTCGCCCGATACTTATGACTTCTTGTACAACAGTTATGGGTTTAATTCCCATGATGTTTAACTTTTCAATTGATTTTTTAGACTTTAAATTTGTTTACAATTCACCTGCTGGAGCTTGGTGGGAGCAACTTTCAACGACGATCGGAGGAGGACTTACATTTGCAACGATTTGCACTTTATTCCTAACCCCCTGTTGTTTAATTTTATATACACCGGAAATTCATTCAAAAAAAGAGGATTTCCTTGATGAAATAAAAACTGGTATTGAAAACAAATGATAAACTTAATTGAAAGTCAAGAAAAACTGGAGGAGCTTTTAAATAAGCTATCAAATCTTGAATATGTTGCGATAGATACTGAGTTTGATTCGCATACTGGAATGAATTATTTTCCAAAACTTTCAACTATACAGATTTGTTTTGAGGAAAATGGAATTCAAAAATTTGCAATAATTGATGCACTTTCATCAAAAATAAATAACAAAAAAAGCCTTATTGAATTTTTTTTAAGCAAAAAAATTATAAAAATTTTTCACTCCGCAATCAACGATATAGGCGTTCTTTACGGCTATCTTGGAATTGAGATTGTAAATATTTTTGACACACAAATTGCTTATTCAATGCAAAAAATTACCAAAACTCCAACAAGCTATGCATCGCTTGTTCTAGAATTTTGCAATGAAGAAATTAATAAAACGCATCAAAATGCAAGATGGATGAGACGTCCTTTGTCCGATAGCATGCTTGAATATGCGCTATCTGATGTAAAATATTTGCTTCCAATTTATAAAACATTGAAACAAAGGTTAATTGAAAAGCAAAACTATGTATTTTTTTGTGAAGAAATGGAAAATTTACATAAAAATATCGCCTCAAGGGCAAATTTTTCGTATAAAAAACAAAATATTGACGATAGCCTTTCCTTGCTTGAAAAAACTAGAATATCAATTCTTGCAAAACATAGAGAAAAAATGGCTTTAAATTTAAACATTAACCCCGAAATAATAATTCCAGATTCTCTTTTGTTGAAATTTGCAAAATTGACATATGCGAAGCTGAAGAGGGTGATAGAGGAGGAAAATCCGGCATTAATGGAGTTTTTAGGTAAAATACTGGAAAGTCACTGGGATAAACCCGATAAAACTCTTGACAGCAGTGAATTTGCTCGAGATATTACAAAAATACATTCATCTTTTCATGCAATTGACAATAAAATCAAGGAAGTGTCAGTAAAAAATAACATATCAAAATTTGTAATTGCATCAGGTAATGAGTTAAAGCTTTTATCAAAAATGAAAACTCTTGATGAAAAATCAACCATAGGTCTTGAGCGGATTTTTTCTGGTTGGAGATACGAAGTTTTTGGAAAATATGTAGATTTTAATTGCAATATATGAAAATAATTTTTGCATCAAATGGCGATATAGGAACTGAGCTCTTGAAGGGGCTTTTTGTATCGAATCATGAAATTGTTGTGGTTTATACGAATGAACCGATAGAATCTGGGCGAAAAACTATAGAAAATCCCGTTTATTCTTTTGCAAAAGAGAAAAATATTCCAATAAAAAGCCCAAAAACATTTAAAAATAATGATGTACGTGAAAATTTTTTAGAAATAAAACATGATATTGTAATCGTTGCATCTTATGGATTTTTACTTCCGGAATGGTTTTTAAATGCAGGAAAATTTTGTGCAATCAATTTACACCCTTCGAGTTTACCGAAATATAGAGGTGCCGCACCGGTTCAAAGAGCGATTGAGCATGGCGAGAAAAGCCTTAATTTATGTGTTATTTTTATGACAAAAGAACTTGATGCAGGTGATATTTTAGCAAAAATTTCAATTGAAATAGGTGAGAGCGAAAATGCGGGTGATATATTTAAAAAAATTGATAAACATTCTTCGATTTTGATACTTAAAGCCCTTGACTTACTTGAAAAAAATGAAATAAAAAGTCAAAAACAAGAAGGTGACATAGTATATGCAAAAAAAATCGATAAATCCGAGCTATTTTTAGATTTGCAAAACCTAGATGTAATATCAGCTTTTAATAAAATTCGCGCGTTTTCTGAAAATGGAAATTGCTATATTTTATACAAAGAAGAAAGAATAAAAATTCTAACATGTGATATTAAAAAAGTTGACGTAAAACCTGGACTAATAGGAGAAATTGATGAGAAATTTAACATATATTTGTATGGTGGAATTTTAGTTCCAAAAATCGTTCAAAGACAGGGGAAAAATGCGGTTAAAATTGAAGATTTTCTTCGTGGATGGAGGCCTTAAGCGACCCAAAATGCAATATTTTTATATCAGCAAATGCAGGCTCCGGAAAAACCACTGCGCTTGTTGAAAGATTTATAGCTCTGCTGATTTCCGGGTGTGATATTTCTCGAATTTTATGCATAACTTATACAGAAAAAGCAGCAAAAGAAATGCTTGAAAGAATTGCAAGAAAACTTTCTGAAATACATACAAATATTGACAATAAAAACTCGATTGAATATAGTAAATATGCTGGTAGATTTAACATAGAATATGTAAAAAATATAGCCGAAAAAGCGCTTTTAAATATTTCAGACAGTAAAATATCAACTCTTCACTCGTTTTTGGCTAAGCTAATAAGGCAAAATGCAGATCTGATGGATGTAAAAGAAGATTTTCAGATATTATCCCAAGAAAGAGAAGATAAAGAAGTTTATAGAAATTATATCAAAAAAAAACTTATCAAAACAACAGAAAATAAAGATTCTATCGATATTTTAATTAAAGAATTTTCAAAAAATACCTTTGACTCAATTTTGCAAGAAGGTATTGAAAAAGTTGAAATCTTTTCTCAGATTATTGACAATAAAAATGAATTTTTATCGATATATTCGAGCCTATTAAATAAAGATGTCAAAAGTAAAGATGAGTGTGTATACGAACTTTTTAACGATGATGAGTTGATAAGCGACATCAAAGATGCATGCAGATTTTTGGACGAAAAGAATGTAGCCATAATCAGTATTTTTTTGGAGCATAAAACTTGGGGGAATTTTTTAAAAATGGTCAATATTTTTTTAACATCTACTTTTAAATCTATACGCATAAAACTCAGTCCTGAGCTGAAAATTATAGGTAAAAAAATATCTGAAAAACTTTTGGATATTTTTACATCCCATAGTCATTTTTTAACAATACATTTTTTAAATATACAGCAAGAAATTGATAAAATCTATAAAGAATTTAAAGAATCACAAAATTTGTTGGATTATACCGATATAATCGAAAAAGTTAGACAAAAGGTAATACGAGACGACGAACACCCGATTTTACTTCAGATATATCAAAATATAGACCATATAATGCTCGACGAAGCCCAAGATACATCGAAAAATCAATGGGATTTATTGCACAAAATATTCACAATGTTTATTAAAAATACACATGAAAAAACCAAGACTGTATTGATAGTTGGGGACGAAAAACAGTCAATTTATGGGTTCAATGGCTCAAGTGTAAAAGATTTCTCTGATTGTGAGGAAAAATATGGCACATTTTGTAAAAATAACGGTGCTTTATTTCAAAAAATATTCCTTGAAAGCTCGTATAGGTCGGGGAAAGATATTGTAAATTTTGTAAATCGTTTTATAGGTATTGATAAAATAAAAGAAATTTCAAATATTTCAAATTCAAGACACATTTGTACAAAGGATTTCAATGGAAAGGTTGAAATTAGTTTTTTTAAGAGAGAAAATAAGGATGGGAGCGAAGAAAAACCGGATTTTCCTAATACAATATGTGAGAAAATTTTACAATTAAAAGATAGCGGAGTAGGGTTCTCGAAGATTTTAATTTTAACCAAAAACAGAAACGCAATTTACAAAGAGATAATCAATAAATTTCGATATTTTGCAATACCATTCGAATCTGACAAGGAAAGTAATAATTTAATAAAAAGATGTTTTTGGGATATTTTATCTATAATAAAACTTTCATCGGGTACTATAGAAGATTATGACCTTGCAGGACTTTTAAAGTCATGTGTATTTGAAGCTTGCGACGAAGATTTGCAAAATATGAGAAAAAATAAACAAACAACCCTTTTGCAGTCAGCAATTGCAATCGATAAATTTAATAAAATATATCAAGAAATATTGTCAGTTTTCACTGAAAACTTTCAAGAATCTGTTTTAAATATTTTATCAAATGAACATATATCAAGCTCTCTTAAGAATGAATATGGAAATGATATTGTAATAAAAATTTGCAATCTTTTGATCAAAAAAAGCGAAGGCTTATTGAAAAGTGAAGCATTGTCAAAATTTGATAAAATCGAAGAGCTTGGAATTACTCAAGAAAATTTAGACGCGGTAAAAATAATGACAATACATGGATCAAAAGGACTTGATGAAAGATTTGTTTTTGTGATTGAAGATAAGTTTGATTTTCAAAAAACATATAAACCACCTGCCGAGCATGCAAAAAAAATACTTTTTACAAAACCGGATTATAGCTTTTTCTCGCTAAAATCCACATATTTTAAAATTGGCGAAGGAATTGAAGATATAAATCCCTCTTTTGCAAAAATTATTAAAAATCACAATGAAAAATTTGATTTAGAAGAATATTTTCGACTTTTTTATGTTGCAACAACAAGGGCAAAAGAGGGATTGTTTTTATTTTTAAATGACAGCGAAGAAATCCGTGATACTTTTACCGCACATTTCCCAGATTTAATACACGAAAAATAAAAGAAATAATCCTGAAATTTTTGCTTGACTTCCTGAGAAGACAATTTATAATCAAATAAATCAGCATTTCGTAATGAAAATAAAGGCAAATTTTGATAAAAATCTTTTTATAAACAAGGCAATCGATATAAGCTTCAAAGGAATTTTCACCATCTTATTGTTTATTTTTTTATTAACTCCAAATGCAAATGCAAAACTTAATGGTTTTTATGTTGGAATACTTGGTGGATCGCAGTCTGCAAGTGGTAGATTTGATGAATACACTGCTGCAAAAAAAGCACCGAGTTATGATAATTATATAGGCATGAAAAAATCAAACTCTTCTTTTTTTGGTGGAAAAATTGGGTACATGCACCAATTCCCGTCAAAATCGAATATATCGTTTTTAATGGGAATTGAGGGAGATTTTTATTTCAAAAACAAGCATGAGTTTTCAACTGAAGGCGTTTCCGTTGCAAATCTTTGTGCAAGTGGTGTTTTTGATTGTACCGGCATATTACCATCGAGTGCAACTGAATCAAGAATCAAGGTCGGATTTAAAAATAATGGAGATATTTTATTCAAAACCGGAATTGGAATCGCCGATAAGGGCATGGTATATGGAGTCATCGGCGCATCCTTTGGAAGCTTTAACTTTGCTACCGAATTACAAAGTGGATCAGGTTTGCAAAATTATGAATTAAATAAAAAGAAAGTAATGGGTCTTTACTTGGGAGCTGGGGTTGCCGGAAATGTAGATGACAATGTTCAGCTTGGAGTTGAGTATTTTTACACTCGCCATGTATACAAGTTTCACACAGATCAAGCATCTTTAATTTCAGGCGTATCATCAAAAGATTCTGACATGGTAATGAATATCAAAAATTCCGGGGTAAAAATGTATGTAAATTTTCTGTTTTAATGGGTGATAGCAAAAATTTTAAAAGAATATTGTATAAAATATCAGGGGAAGTGTTAATGGGAAGCAGGGAATATGGACAAGATGCAAAGGTGCTTGAGTCTATCGCAAAGGATATTAAAAATGTGTATGATCAAGGAGTTGAAATCTGTATAACAGTTGGTGGTGGGAATATTTTTCGCGGAGCTAAGTTTGCTGAATCTGGAATTGACAGAATAACTGGAGATTACATCGGAATGCTTGCGACGATAATGAATGCTCTTGCTCTTCAGAGTGCAATTGAAAAATTTGGAATCGATACAAGAGTTCTGTCTGCAATAAATATATCAACTATGTGTGAACAATTTATCAGAAGAAGAGCGATTCGCCATCTAAGTAAAAAAAGAATTTTGATTTTTGCTTCAGGAACGGGAAATCCGCTTTTTACAACAGATACAGGTGCAGTTTTACGTGGGATTGAAATGAGCTGTGATGCGGTCTTAAAGGGGACAAGCGTTGATGGAGTTTATGACAAAGACCCAAAAAAACATACCGATGCAAAAAGATTTGATAAAATATTATATGACGATTTTATATCAAAAAATCTGCAAGTAATGGATATCGCGGCCGTATCAATGGCAAAAAATTACAATCTTCCGATCTATGTTTTTTCAATAAAAACGTCAGATTCACCACTTTCTTCTTTTATAAGTGGTGAAGGGAAATATACAATCATCTCTTAAATCTTAATACACCCCTTAGCAAGAAGAATAAACTAAAAGAAATATTACTACGACGAAAAAGCATTTATGTTGCCAATGAGATAGATAGTTTTAATTATTTACTAAGCTAATAGCTCGTCCATACCGCTCACTTTGTTCTCATGCTTAATTAATATATATGCGTAATCACCAAGCTTAACCTTTCTAGCTTCATCTTCATCTTTTATCATAATCCAAGCTTCATCTGGCGTTATTTCATTTGATATATATGCACTTTCAATCTCTGTATCTTTAGCCCTACCATCTTCGTACATCCTTTTTATACTCACTTTTTGACCAGCTTTTAAACCCACCTCACTACCAATATCAAGTTTGAATATGGCCTTTTCTTCAAATATTCTTTTTTCTGTTATTTGAGAGTATGGTTGAATTATTTTTAAAACCTCCGGCATAACCACATCAATACATTTCAAAATAGCTTTTGACATAGCGATTCCATCGTTTTTCGTCGCAACACTTCCATTTGGTATTGTTCTTGAAAACGTTGTTTTGCATCTTATTGATTTAACTTTATTTAACGATGGAAGCTCGATTATATCAGCATTTGCGTCAACATTAACACTTGCTATTGTTTTTGTGATAGAATCATTTCCCTTGCCCCCGTTTAAAATTTTTAGAGTCAACACAAGCCAATCCATTCCCGTGCTCTGAGAAAAACCTGCATCATTAATTTTTCCGGAAATTGCATAATTTGCACCAATTGGGGTTTTCATTACCGCCCCTGTGGAATTTAATTCATTTAACGTAATTTCCGTTTTCAGCTTATCTATTAAGTTTCTATCTTCAACTTTTCCGTATTTATTTGATACTATTTCTGCCTCAATAAGGTTTGATAAAGTTTTACCAACCTCCTGTGCTTTTGAATATTCACCAATTTCATCAAAAGGAACAACTGCTATTGTATTTTTTTCCGATTTCTTTACAATTGCAAGATCAGCCGTTGTTGCCTTTACAGGTTTATACATTTCAAAATCCTTTATTTTATACGAAGCACATGAAGAAATAAGGCAAATTATAGCGATACTTAAAATTTTCATCACAGAAAAATAAATAGATTGTTTTTGCATAAAGTATATTTTTTAAAAAACAATAGATTTTTATTTTTTTTATCATAGGATTGACGTATAATTGTTACAACTTATGAGGACGCCAGATTTTTTTTACCATAAAGACAATTTAAGAGCTAAAATTTTTAGCTTGTTTTATCCGGTATCAATTATGTATATGCTGATTTTTACGGCAATTTTTTTGACCAAGAAATATTTATTTTTTTTTAAACCAAAAACAAGAGTGATATGCATTGGAAACTTAGTTCTTGGTGGTTCCGGCAAGACAGAAATTGCAATGTTGATAGCAAGAAAGCTTGGGGTGCTTGGAATAAAATTTTGCTTTTTAACAAGGGGATATGGAAGATCTGAAAAGAGTGATATTTTTTTACAAAAAAATCAGGAAATATTACAAAATGACTTTGAAAGATTTGGAGATGAACCGATTTTACTCAGTCAATTGGGAGATGTTTTTATTACGAAAAATAGAAAAAACTTCCTAATATCGGATAAATCTTCGGAGTATGAATATATAATAATGGATGATGGGCTTTCCGATTCACGCTTTAAAAAAGACTTTACGTTTTTGCTTTTTGATGCTGATTTTTTAGATGGAAATGGAAAATTTTTACCCATCGGACCCGTTAGAATTCCATATTTTTTGCTAAAACATAGCATAGATGCTTTAATTTTTACAAACAAAACAGGGGAAAGTCTAGGGTATAAAAGAATCTGCAAAAAGATATATTGTGATGATATTTTATTTTCAGAAATAAAACCCATTGAAACAGATAAAAACAAGAGCTATATTGCCTTCTCCGGACTTGGCTTAAACTCAAAATTTTTCAATACCCTTAAAAAAAATGGTGTAAAAATTGCTAATACGGTTGAATTCGAAGACCACGTAAAATACTCTACAAACGACATAGGTCTTATAATTTCTGAAAAAAACAAATTTAATTGCGACGGAATTATAACAACATCAAAAGATTTTTTAAAATTGCCTGATGATTTTAAGAAAATGGTTACAGAGTATAAAATTTCACATGAAATAAAAGATTTTGATATTTTTTTACAAAAATCTTTGCAAATTAAAAAATAGGGGTTTAGAATTAATTACGAATTTTTAAATAATGTTTAAAAAACTACGAAACCTAATTGCAAAAGATCTTGGAATTGACGTTGGAACTGCAAACGTCGTAATGTATGAAAAAGGTACTGGTATTAAATTAAACGAACCATCAACCGTAGCTTTAATGAACAATGGAACAAGTACCGTGCCATATCTCTTTGGAAATGTTGCAAAAATGATGATAGGGAGATCTCCGGCTAATATAAAAATTGTAAGACCCATGAAAGATGGTGTTATTGCTGACTTTTACGTAGTCGAAGAAATGATAAAAGAATTTGTATCGAGAGTTACCGGTGGCTGGAGGCTTACGCGTCCAAACGTTGTTGTTTGTGTTCCATATGAATCAACCGTAACCGAGAGAATCGCATTACAGGAAGCTGTTTTGAAATCTGCCGGAGCTCGTGACGTATATTTCGTTTATGAGACAATTGCAGCAGCGCTTGGAGCGAATTTACCAATCGGAGATCACTCCGGATCTATGGTTATTGATATTGGCGGTGGCACAACGGATGTTTCCGTTATATCACTTGGCGGAATTGTTGTCGGAAGATCATTAAAAATTGCAGGGGATAAATTTACAGATGCAATAATGAAGTATGTAAAATCAAAATATAATATACTAATTGGAAATTCAACGGCCGAAGAAATAAAAGAAAAAGTTGGCTCAGCCTATGTATCAAAAAATGAACCAGTGAAGAAAATTAACATAAAGGGACGAGATATATCAACTGGAATTCCCGTTGTAATAGAAATTAGTGAAGAAGATACGGCTCTTGCATTGTCTGACATGGTTGTTGAAATAATTAGATGTGTAAAAGATGTACTGGATTCAGTTCCACCAGAGCTTTCATCGGATATTGCCGAACGCGGAATTGTTTTAACCGGCGGGTCGTCTCAAATAAAAAATCTCGATAAAGTTATATCAGATGTTGTGAATTGCAAGGTTTTTCTTGCACAAAATCCACTTTTATGCGTTGCAAGAGGTCTTGGAATGATACTTGAGGATTTTTCGTCTTATAGTCAAATATTGTTTAAACAAAATTAGTTTTTTTAAGTTATGTCAAACATTTTATCTATTAAAAATATTTCAAAGTCATTTTTCAATGGAGAGAAAAAAGTTCTCGAAAATATAAATCTTGAAATTGCACAAAATCAAATTTTCGGACTTGTGGGACTAAATGGAATTGGAAAAACTACAATAATCAAAATGATAATTGGATTGTTAGATATCGAAGATACTGAAAAATCAAGTATAGAAGTTGATGGAATTAACGTTTTAGATTTTTCAGCAAAGAAGAAGTTTTGCTATTTACCAGAAAAGTTTCAACCCTCTCAGCACCTTACCGGGATTGAATTTTTAGATGTTTTTTGCAGTTTTTTCGGAAAGAAAGTTACAATAGATGAAGCATCAAAGCTTTGTGATGAAATCGAGCTCGATAGACAAGTTTTATACATGCCAACCTCACAATGTTCAAAGGGAATGGGGCAAAAGCTTGGATTAATTTCTGCTTTCTTGTCAAATGCAAAGTTTTTAATCCTCGATGAACCTATGAGTGGACTTGATCCAAAAGCCAGAATTGCTGTTAAAAATTTGATGACAAAATATGTTCAAGACGGGAAGTCTATATTCTTTTCATCACATATTTTGGCTGATATCGATGAAATTTGCCACGAGATTGCAATCTTACATGATAAAAAAATTATATTCAAGGGAACTTGCGATAACTTTAAAAAAGAGCAGGGCAGTGAAAATCTTGAAAAATCATTTTTAAATGCAATAACCGTATAAGCAATGAATATGAAAATATTTCTTGTGATATTTTTAGTATTATTCTCCCAGCTATCTTTCGCTGAAAACGTAACACTTCCGAATACGCAAATTATAAAAATAAAGTCAAAAGTAAACAATATTGATTATAAAATATATATTTCGCTTCCAAGAAATTATGAAACAAATACCGAGAAAAAATATCCAATTGTATATTTACTTGACCGCGATTATTCTTTTTTAATTGCTCATAG
>CANDYN010000025.1 GCA_947424985.1 Rickettsiales bacterium
TGGCACAAAAGAAGTTGAGAAAAATTTCAGCGGTGGGAAATATCAAAAAAAGTTTGAAATTGGAGCTCGCGACAATATTTTACCTTCACCTGGCGATAAGACTTCCGTTGATTTATTTAAAATCGCAAAAAAAGATGGATCGGGGATTCGGATTAAGACCGATTTTAATTGGACCTTGGAAACGGTTGGAAAATTGATATCAAACCCCAAGCCTGATTTAATTAGAAAGCAAATCGATGCTAAGGTGCATCAGAAGAAAATAAGCGAAAAGGAGGTCATTGAAGATTTCTTAAGAGCTTCTTTGGGTGGTATCAATATTGGTTCATCGTCTCCCAATTTTGTTGAATTTTTTAAACAAACGATAAAGGTAATGCATCGTTACAATGCAAATAATCCAGACGACAGAATTTCAATATGTAAGATATTTGAGGGACTCGGAGGAAACGTTGTTGAAATAAAAAAGATTTGTAGCAATTTTGTAAAAAATCCGACAAATTACAATATAAATCCAGGTCTTCTTACAATGGTTTCCTATGTAGGAGATGAAATTATAAAAGACAAAAAAAACACCAAGTTCGATGAGCTGTATAAGGATTCAAGGGACAACAGAGTTGCAGCCGTCTTGAGTAGAATGGAAAGATCAGCAAAGAATATAGAGCGAAAAAACAAGGAGTTTAGAGATTTATCGCAAAAAGAAGATGGTTCGGTTGATGTGATGGTTGCTAAAAAATTGGAAAAAAATGAAAACAAAAGGATGAAGATTGAGACATTTCGTAAGGATGTCCAGGATTCTTCTTATGATCCACAAAATTATTTAAATAATTATAAAGAACGTATTGATAAAAAAGTTGAAAAAAGCAACACAAGGCATAAAATGATCAAAGAAAGGTATAGAGCTGATGTGGCTCCTAATAATCAACAAAAACTAGAGAAGCAGAACAAGATAAATGAACATAAAAATCAAACCAGGATGAGAAGCTAATAAATTTATCTTGATTTTTTAAAAAGCTATCTTAGATTTGAATATATTTTAAGGTAAGATGCTTTTTGAATCAATATCTGTTTTTCATTATATAATTGTTTCAATTCTACTTTTAGGAGTCGGGCTTTACGGAATTTTATCAAATAGAGATAGTATTATTTCGTATATTTTATCGCTTGAGATAATGTTTTTGGCGATAAATTTGATGTTTGTTGCAATTGGCGCTATGCATAAAAATATTTCAGGTCAAGGGATTTTAATATTTATTTTATCAATTACTGCGGCAGAGGTTGCGATAATTTTGGGTCTTGTAATCACTCATTATCATAATAAAGGAGAAATTTCAATCGCTTCGAACGAATCTTTAAAAGAAACTAATAATTGAAATGCTTCGCTTTTATCTCCAAATTTTCTAAGTATTTAACGCAATCTTGTGATATACAGAAGATTGCATATTTGGAAATTTCATCAAATAAATTAGCTTTTTTTATAAGTCTAATAAAGTTTTCACAAGTTAGTTTTGAAAAAAGGAAAATTCGTGAGAAATTAAAAGTTTGGAGCAAATTTATTTCATTGTTATCAAAATTTTCTTTATAAAGCATTTGATATGTTTTAATTTCACGTAAATTATCGATAATTTTTGATAAATTATTTGAAATATCTTCACCTCTTATGTATAAAAATTCGTCTTTTATGTTTATATTTTGGGTTAAATTAAATATGGAAGCAAATTTTTCAACTTTTTCTATTCCATATTTTAATAGTTCATTTTTCACTGTATCGCCCACAACAAAAAAGCATGAGTCTTGATTTAATTTGGTTATAATATTATTATTTATCGCATTTGGGCTTGTGATTATGATGTTTTTTACATTGAAATCTTGGTCTTTGGTATCGAAATAAATAGCATGGGAGACTTTCAGAATGTAGTTATCCCGAATGTCATACTTTCTTACAAAATCTTTATTTAAATTATCACTTGATTTTACAATTAAATCTTTTATAGTTTTTTAAAATTTAGTTTACAGTAGAGTTATAAATTATTTATGTCAAGTTTTGTTAATATAAAAGATGTCGGCTTTAAATATGGAGATATTGAGATCTTGAATAAAATAAATCTTGAGATAAAGAGTGGAGATTTATTAATTTTAACAGGTCCAAACGGTGGTGGAAAAAGCACTCTTTGTAATATTATTGCGGGACTTTTAAAGGTAGAAACGGGTGATATTGATATAAAGAAAAGGCTTAAAATTTGTCATGCACCGCAAAAAATATCACCACCAAATGCAATTCCAATCTCGGTTTACGATTTTTTATCGTATTCAGGAGGAATTGACGATGTTTTTGAAGAAATTTTACAAGCTTTTGAAATTGAGAAAATAAAAGATTTACATATTAATAAACTATCAGGTGGACAGCTGCAGAGGGTTAATTTGTGTAACAGTCTTAGAAAATCTTGTGATTTAATAATTCTTGATGAGCCGGACCAAAATCTTGATTTTGAATCTCAGAAAAACTTTTATAATGTATTAGAAAAAATCTATAAGCAAAAAACTTTTTTAATCATCTCACATGATATTCATATTTTTGGTGAAAGATTTAAAGACGCTAAAATATTTTGTATTAATAAAGTTTTGCATTGTGGAAGCAGCTTTGATGAAGTTCATGAAAAACATTGTATCACTCATAATTATTAATTTCTTGACTTATATTTATTGCATATTATGCTAGTTAAAATCTGTCAACAAGCTTGAAAATTGAGTTTGAAAATATAAGCAAAGCCTTTGGTAGTAACCATATATTGAGCGGCGTTTCCGGAAAGTTTGAAAGTGGAAAATCAACTGTGATACTTGGCGGTTCCGGTGGTGGAAAATCGGTCTTGATTAAGATTCTTTGTGGTTTACTTGAAAAAGATACCGGGAAAATTTTAATTGATGGATTGGATATTGATAACATTTCAAAGGCAGAAAAAAGCCAGATCTTAGATGATATCGGCTTTTTATTTCAGGGTGCAGCACTTTTTGATTCGTTTTCCGTTTGGGAGAATATTGCATTTAAACTGCTTAATAAAATGAAGATTTCAAGAAGCAAGGCAAGGGATATTGCAGCTGAGAAAATTGAAATGGTTGGGCTTAAAACGAGAGTTTTAGATTTAGATGTCAATGAATTATCAGGTGGGATGAAAAAAAGAGTTTCACTTGCAAGAACTATAGCATCAGATCCAAAGATAATATTTTTTGATGAACCGACAACGGGACTTGATCCGGTTATGAGCGAAGTAATAGGTTCACTTGTAAAAAAGTGTCAAGTTGAAATCGGTTCAACGAATATCACCGTTACACATGATATGAGTTTGGCGAAAAGCCTTGGGGAAAAGGTGGTATTTTTATACAAAGGAAGTATAATTTGGAGCGGAATTGGGGGCAATATTTTCCACAGTGGAAATGAATATCTTGATCAATTTGTTCATGGCAGGGCAAATGGTCCAATTGTTTTTTAACTTATGCGCTTTTTAAAATACGTTCTTTTATCGTGCGCAAGTTTATCGATAATGTGTACCGCTATTATATCTCCGGCTTTGCCTATGATGAAAAAAGAGTTCGCAAATATTGAGAATGCTGAAATATTAATTAAAATGTGTGCAACTGTTCCAAATATTTTTATTGCAATTTTCTCTCCACTATTTGGTTTACTTTTTGCAAGGCTCAAGAGTAAAAGATTGTTTTTGATTGTATTTTTTGTAATTTATACAGTTTCGGGTTCAATAACAGCTGTTTTATCCGATGTAAGAGTAATAATTGCCGCAAGGGCAATTTTGGGAATTTCAATTGCTGCAATAATGACTTGCGGACTTGATTTGATCTCGAAACACTTTAAAGGTTATGAGAGAAATAAGGTATTAGCGGCTCAGACGAGCGTTATGTCTATTGGAAGCATTGTTTTTACAATGCTGAGTGGATATTTAGTTGATTTTAACTGGAGATATGCTTTCTTGCTTTATTTAACTGGAGCTATATTAATACCTTTGGTTCTTTTTACTGTTAAGGATGATTTTGGTAATGAGAACGACAAGTCTTTTCATGCAAAAGATGACGAGGGAGCTTCAAAGGGGCATTTCGCAAAGTTTTTTGGTAATGGATTACCAAGTGTAATTTGTGTTATTGCATTTGTAAATATGGTGTTCTTTTATATGGTACCAATACAATTACCATTTGTGTTAAAGGAAATTAATCCTGAGATTAATGCAAAGATGATTTCATTCGTAATAACAATGGAAGTAATAGTTTCGGCTTTCTTTGCAACTAAATACAAGAGATTGAAGAAAAATCGCAGTTTTGAAGCAATATTTGTTATATCCTTTGCAATAATGGCTCTTTCTCATATTGGAGTTAGTTATTCGCGAACTTACTATGCCGTCTTGTTTTGGTCAGGGATTTATGGGCTTGGAATGTCATTTATGATGCCAAATATTATTGTTTGGCTTGTTAATTCGGTTGAGTCTAAGACTAGGGGGTTTTGGATTGGAATGATGACCGCTGGGGCATATTTTGGAAAATTTGCATCTCCGATAGTTTTACTTCCAATCGTAAATCATGTTGGAATCTTTAAATCATATCGAGTTGCGGGAGTCGTTATGCTTTTTATTGCAATTTTTGTATTTTTCATTACAGATGGAATGAATGCTCCAAGAAAAAATAAGCTTGCAAAATAATTTATACATAATTTTATATAATTAAGTAGATAATTTCATTATATGAATCAAGAAGTTTTAAAAAATTCGAAAGCATGGCCTATTCTTGAGGCGATTAAAATTCTTGATAATATTAAATGGAAGACGCCTGAAAAAGGATATGTTTTGTTTGAAACGGGGTATGGGCCATCAGGTTTGCCGCATATTGGTACCTTTGGTGAAGTAGTTCGGACAAAAATGGTTATGTTTGCTTTTTCACAGCTTGCTCCAAATATTCCGATACGACTTTTTTGTATATCGGACGATATGGACGGCATGAGAAAAATTCCGGATAATGTTCCGAACAAAGAAGATTTAAAGCAATATATCGGTTTACCTTTAACCAAAATTCCTGATCCATTTGGAACGCATGCAAGCTATGGACATCACATGAATGCAAGACTTTGTGCTTTTTTAGATTCTTTTGGATTTGAGTATGAATTTTTATCTGCAACCGATTGTTATAAAAGTGGAAAATTTAATGAATATCTAACAATTGCTGCGGAAAATTATCAAGCTTTAATGGACATAATGATCCCAAGCTTGGGCGATGAACGGGCGGCAACATATAGTCCATTTATGCCCATTGATCCTGATACTGGTATCGTTGTTACTGATGGAGTATATAAAGTTGATCCGAAAACAAAAATGATACATTATAAAGACGCAAAAGGAGTTGAGAAATCAGTTTCTTATGAAAATGGAGGATGTAAGCTTCAATGGAAGTGTGACTTTGGAATGCGTTGGGCGGCGCTTGATATTGACTATGAAATTTATGGAAAAGATCATTTTCCAAATGAAGGAATTTATCGTGGGATTTGTCGTGCCCTTGGAAAAGAGCCGCCAGTGAACTTCTTTTATGAACTTTTCTTGGATAATGAAGGGAAGAAGATTTCAAAAACAAAGGGAAATGGGATTTCAATTGAAGATTGGCTAAAATATGCGCCAACTGAATCGCTTTCATATTATATGTTTGTAAAACCTAAAACGGCAAAAAGACTTTATTTTGATGTAATCCCAAGATGTGTTGATGAATATTTACGTTTTGCAAGAGCTTTTCCTGGGCAAACGGATGAACAAAAACTTGAAAACCCGGTGTTTTATGTTCATCAAGGCGAGGTTCCAAAAATTGATTTTGATATATCTTTTGACCTGTTACTTAATATTGCAGCTGCTTGTAGCCCTGAGCAAGAGGACGTTCTATGGGGATTTATCAGGAAATATGATAAAAATCTTATAAAGGGGCAAGATGCTTTTCTTGATAAAATGGTTTTATGTACTGTGAGATATTATAACGATTTTATCAAGCCAACTAAGGAATATAAAATTCCGACGGAGGATGAAAAATCAGCTATTAGTTTACTTTCTGAAAAATTACAAGAGGCGAAAAAGAACGGCGTTTCATCATCGGAAGATTTACAAAATATTGTATACTCTTGTGCACATGATCGTGGCATGGCAACTAAAGATTTCTTTGTATGTCTTTATAACGTTCTCTTGGGACTTAAAAGCGGACCAAGATTTGGATCTTTCATTGAGCTTTTTGGGATTGATGAAACTTTAAAATTGATTAGGGAAAAGGTTTAATTTTACATTCCAGCACCTGCTCCAGTTCCTTTGCCTGGAAGACCAGCGCCATGGCCAACTCCAACATTAAAGTGATCACTTTGTGCCATTCCTTGTCCAAAAGGTGTTTGGCTTGGTTGAATTTTTCCAAATGCTTCATTTGACCCTTCTATGAAACGGTCTCCTATCTTACCTACCGATTCTACAACGTTAAAATTTATTCCCGAGCCTAAGCTTTTTGAAAAAAGCCCTTCTGCATTTCCCTTTGATAAGATACCACCACCAATATTTGAATTAATTCCACCTTCCACTGGTGATGCTGCTAACGGTCCAGGTGCTCCTGCCATATTTTTTAAAATAACAGGACAAAATATCAAATCTATTTTAAAAATCAAGTGTTATTTTTTAAACAGTATAAGATTCTGCCTGTTTATAAAATATCCTTGACAATTGTTTGTTTATGATTATAATCTGCTTATCCAGTTTTGGATTATGTTATTTTATATTGTTAAGTTTTATTTTTTTTATGTCTCAACCAAGATTTGCAGGTCCGATTAAGATCATTAACGGACACACCTTTCAATTAATTTCATTTGATCCCTATTACATGAATTTTAGAAAAAATTGGACTCCTGATTTTTTGGCTTCTCAAGATCCGAAAACTGCGTTGGAATCATGCGATAAGCTTGCCAATGATGTAATAAAACATAATATTGTTGGTGCTGGCTTTAAGGATTGTCAAGCGGAATATAAAAAATATGCAATAGATCCTAAATATGGTCAGATACCGCCTCGTCAGTATGGATCATATGAAAATGTTATGGAAAGCACGGCTTTACAAAATTTGCTTGCTGTTAGTGATATCATGTATTCCGGTCAATTAGATTTTAATTACACTGTGAATAAAGATTTCCTTAGGGAAACATTGTTTTATAACTTTGTGCACAACTTAAAGACGAATGTTCACGTTGTTGTAGAAAAGTATAAAAATTCTATGGCTAAAATTCCGGAGCAAGTAGTTGCCTTAGAGAAGCTCCAACAACTGCGTAATTTTGTACTACCAGAGGTGCTTGGTTATTTGGGTAAAAAATATGACCAGCTTCCGTCCTCTAATGATGTACCAGTATTTGAATCTCTAATTGATAATATTATTTATGAGATTGAGAGATAAATTTAGCAATAGTGATTTATAAAAAGTTGTTGAGCTTGAGATATAGGAGGACTGCAAAGTGTGGTCGGTATTTCATTGAGAGCTTGACAACTCGGGGTGAATCGAGATATTGGATTTTCCTCTTGACTATTTAAAAAATAGATTTACGATTTCATAAATTGATATTGATATGAAATTAAAAGACATTGAAAATATAATCCTAAAAACGAGTATTGAGGCAGCAATTGCTTGTTATCCTTGGATTGGAAAAGGAAAAAGCGACGAAGCGGATAATGCTGCAGTTGAGTCTATGCGAGATGTTTTATCAAATCAGGGCTTGTTTTTGGGAAAAGTCGTAATAGGTGAGGGTGAACGAGACGTTGCTCCGATGCTTTATATCGGAGAAGAATTGGGTAAAGGGAAAGAGAAAATCGATATAGCGGTTGATCCACTTGAGGGAACGGCGCTTTGTGCGCATAATAAAAGAAATTCAATCACTGCAATTGCTGCCGGATATGGAATTTTACATGCACCGGATTTATATATGGAGAAGATTTCATCAATCAAAGAAGCTGAGCATGCGCTTGATCTTGATAATTCGATTGAGGATAATATACAAAATTTAGCAGATTTGATGGGAAAAGAAGTTAGTGAAATCAATATTACAATACTTGAGCGAGAAAGACATCAAGATTTAATTGAAAGAGCAAGGACTTTTGGGGCTAGAGTTTCCTTGATTCAAGACGGTGATGTTGGGGCTGTGATCGCAAGCGTTATGGGTGATGGAGTTGATATGTATATTGGAACAGGAGGGGCGCCAGAGGGCGTTTTGGCTGCTTGTGCACTCAAGACTCTTGATGGATTTATGCAAACAAGATTGATTGCGGACACCGATGAAAAACGCGAAAGGGCAAAGAAAATGGGGGTTAAAGATATAAATCGTAAATATCTAATCAACGATATGGTAAGCGGTGAGGTTATTTTTGCAATTACTGGCGTTACAAACGGAGATATTTGCCAAGGAGTTGTTGTTGATGATTTTGGAATTGAGACTCAATCTATGATTTTAAATAGTGAGGAGAAAACAAGACAGTTTATTACTTTGTCAAAATCGAAAATTTAATTATCTGTCAACTTCCCCAAAAACTATATCAAGTGAAGCTAAAATCGGTGCAATATCGGATAGCAAGTGGTCTTTTGTAATTTTCGACATAAGCTGCAAGTGTGCAAAGCCAGGTGCACGAAAGTAGCATCGATATGGTTTATTTGATCCATCTGAAATAATATTTACGCCAAATTCTCCCTTTGGTGCTTCGGTTGGAACATACGCTTCGCCTTTTGGAACATGGAATCCTTCGGAGAAAAGCTTGAAGTGGTGTATCATAGCTTCCATTGAATTTCTCATTTCATCTCTTGTTGGCGGAGTAATTTTATTATTTTGTATTGCAAAATCTCCTTCCGGCATTTTCTTGATTGCTTCACGAATTATATTAATTGATTGGCGCATTTCAGCAATACGAACTAAATATCTATCGTAACAATCACCATTTTGTCCAATTGCAATTTCAAAATCAAAGTCTTCGTAGGAATCATAAGGGTTTGACTTGCGAAGATCCCAAGCAACTCCACAAGCGCGAAGATTTGCCCCTGAAACGCCGTAATCAAGACAATCTTGTTTTGTAATTATTCCAATTCCTATATTTCGTTCTTTGAAAATTCTATTATTTGTCAAAAGAGTTTCAACGTCATCAAGGATTTTAAGGAAGTGGTGAGTAAATTTCTCAATTTCTTCAAGTAAACCGCTTGGGAGATCTTTTGCAACTCCACCCGGTCTTATATATGCTGCATGCATTCTACTTCCGGAAACTTTTTCGTAAAATTCCATCATTTTTTCTCGTTCTTCAAAAAGCCATAGGAGGGGGGTCATTCCACCTGTATCCATTCCATGGGAAGAAACATACATACAGTGATTTAAAAGACGTGAGATTTCGGCGAATAAGATCCTTATATATTGTGCACGCTTGGGAATCTTAATTTGTAATAGTTTTTCAACTGTCAGTGAATAAGCTTGTTCTTGTGACATGGGCGAGACGTAATCAAGTCTGTCGAGATATGGCAAGCCCTGGAGATATGTTTTTTCTTCCATTAATTTTTCGGTTCCACGATGTAAAAATCCTATATGCGGATCGGCGTGTTTTATTTTTTCTCCTTGCATTTGTAAAACAAGACGCAAAACACCGTGTGCTGCTGGATGCTGTGGTCCAAAATTTAGCGTAATTTCGTTGTTTTCTCTATTGTTTTGATTTTCCTGCATCAGGTAAAAAATATCTTCAAAAAATGATACATACGATTTTTTATATATCAAGTTTTTTTTAAAGCAGGTTTTCCTTGTTTATTTCGCTTTCGTTTAAGCTTTCACTGCTGCCTGATTTTGTTGTAATATTTGAGATTTTTTCGGAAATTAATCCAATTGAATCTTTTCTTTCTGCGATGTTTTTTGATACAGGTATTCCCATTTTTTTAAGTTCTTCAGCTTGACGCAAGGCATTTCCATTTCCTTGCGACAGGGTTTTTATTGCGTCTTCATATCCACTTGCTGCATCGATAATTTTACTGCCTACTTTTTCAAATTTTTCAATAAAAATAAAGAGTTTGTCGTAAAGAGACGCAGCTTTTTTTGTAATTTCCGAGACGTTTTTGATTTGATCATCAACCCTCCACATTTGACTTATTGTTCTTATTATTGGAATTAAGGTTGTGGGACTAACTATTACAACATTTTGCCTCAAAGCCTCGTTAAATAATGAGTTTTCCGCTTGCATTGCAAGGAAGAAAGTCGCATCAATTGGCATAAACATTATGACGAAGTCAAGTGGATTTCCATCCAAATGTTTTTGATAATCTTTTTTTGAAAGACCTTTTATATGGGTTTTTATCGATAAGACAAAATCAGAAACATGACTTTGTTTTGGAATTTCTTCTTCACTTGAAATATATTTCTCATAACTTGTAAGCGAAACTTTTGAGTCGATAATAATCTTTTTTCCATCCGGTAGCGATATTACGATATCCGGTCTTTGATTATTTCCGGATTCATCTTTAATATTTTGCTGAGAATGATAACTCACTCCGCTTTGAAGTCCGGAGTTTTCGAGAATTGTTTCAAGAACCTGCTCACCCCAATCCCCCTGTGCTTTTGAATCTCCCCTTAATGCTTTGGTTAAATTTTCGGTCACTTTTGTCATCTCTTGATTTGTAATTGTTATCCGCTTTATTTCCTCTTTTAGTGAGATTTGTTCTTGAGATTGTTTATATATTTTATCTTCAAAAGCTTGCTTGAATTCTTTAATTTTTTCGTTTAACGGATTGAGGATTTGTGATAAATTTTCACTTGATTGCTCTTTAAAGGTTTTTGCTTTTTGGTCAAAAATTTTATTTGCAAGGTTTTCAAATTCAAGAGTGAATTTTTTTGTAATTTCTTCGCTTTGCTTTTGGCTTTGTTCGAGTTTTGCGGATAAGCTTGCAATTTCTCTTATTTGCGATATTTTTATATCTTCAAGTGAATCGATTTCTTCGTCTTGTTCTTTGATTTGTTTTTCAAGATCTAAATTCTTTTCTTCCCTGAATACGTTTTGCTGTATTTTTCTTGAAAAATATATATAACTTCCAATAAAAGAAGCAAGGATTCCTGAGGTAAAGGCTGAGAATATAATCATTTTTTATATTAATTTTCATGAAAATATACGATAAAAAATAAAATGCAATGATATCTTGACTTAATACTATAAAATTGATATAATAGGCTAAGGTTTGTATTAATTATGTCAGCTCAAATAATTACTTTTCCAGTGCCATTAAAACAACGATATATTACAGCAAGTGAAAAAATAAGACAGAAGGTTGAAAAAATTAGAGAAAGAAGGGGGCAAGTTGCGAACGAATATTTCAGCGGAGAAAGTGAAGTATTTGGTCAGATGCCTGATAATATAAT
>CANDYN010000026.1 GCA_947424985.1 Rickettsiales bacterium
CCCATTGCCTCAGTATCAATCGCTATATCCCCAATTAAATTAACACTATTTGGAAGATCATTTATATGTAATTTTATGTCCATATAGAAAAGTTATATATTGTCTGATGGATATAATAAATAAAATATTAGTCAAGCAATATATATGATCACAATTATTTTACAAACTGCCTCACAAGATAAAACACGCCAGATAGTAAAATTAAATAATTAATTGCTACATCAAAAGCTTTTTGCGAGATTTTTTTATGCAAAACATGTCCAACAAAAACTCCGCAGACTACCGGAATAATAATCCAATATTTAACAAATAAATCTGAAATTACAATTGACTTTGTGGTGAGCATAATTACAACGCGCAGCAAATTACTTACAAGAAATAAAACTGTCATAGTCCCACGCACTTGTGACTTTTCTTTTATCATTCCTTTTAAGCCAATTGCAAAAGCCGGTCCCCCTATTCCAAATAATCCATGCGTAATACCACCGATAAGTAGTAATATTTTTGACGTCAGAACTTTAGGTGAAAAGTTTTTCCTCAGTACACCATTTAGTCCAATTATTACGATAAATATAGAATAAATTGTCAAAATTTTCGGTGCATTAAGATATTTAAACAACAAACCCCCGATAACTAGTCCAAGAAAACAATATTTTAAAGCATATTTTATAATATCAAGCCTCACAGAACGATGATCAGTGGCAACGGTAAAAATACTCGCTGCAATCCCGGCTAGCATATTTGTCAAAATAACTAACTTTATATCAAACATTAAGCCAAGAATTATATAGGCAATCACCGCACCACCAGTTGCAAACAAACTTGTTATTACATAAGAAATAAAGAAAGTTATTGCGAATATTGTGTTTTCCATGGGGTTATTTATTCACCAATAAGTTTAAATAAAGCTTATCCATGATATTTTACTTGTCAAGTGCCAATAAAAATCATTTGACAATTATATTTTATATTATATATTTTGCTTATATTTTTTTAGTATGATGAAGGAGAGTAATTTATCAAACGAAGAGTTTTACCGTAAATACAACATTCCCAAAAAAAATATTGTAGAGCCTGAAGCGTGGAAAAAAGAAGCATATCATCGTATGCGAAAATTACAATGGCAAAAATCTATGGTCACAACATTTGAGGAAATTATGACAAAAATTCGTAATTGTGAACTCGGGACCGATAGCAACGATATAAGCGATCTTTTGCGCACGGTGTTTCGTCATTACAATTCTAATAAATTTGGAAATAAAAATAACAATTGGTCTTATTACAATCAACTCAATCCCGAAAATCCACTGACAGCAGAAATGATTGTTGCAGCTTATATCGGTGCAATCAGCAAGCTAGAACCGGGCGAAGGTCTGAAAATTGCACAAGATGGATGGCACGAAGTGCATAATCCAAATAATTGTCACAATCTTGATCCATCGGAACGTATGGATATATCAAATGAAATATCAAAAATATTGGCTGCTTTAATGGGCGACGACCCTGATGTACAAAATACTAAGCAGCTTAGAGATTTTGCTAATACACTTTTTGGCAATGCTTTTGTCGGCGATTGCATGTGTGCATGGAATATAAATTTAGAGGCTAAAGGATATTTTGCTACTGTAAAAGATTTGCGTGGACCAGAAGGCTGCCTTTCTTACGGTGTTGATGGAGAGAACTCTGGAGAGAATTGCATTGATTATGCTAATAGATATGAAGAATGGCTAAAAACTCAGGGTGGCGTTGATAATGAAATTGACGGAGAAGATGGAGAACAAAAAATTAATAGCAATAATGTCAATAATGTGAGTAATCATCATAATGATGGTAAAAATCATAATAATAAAAATAAAAAACTTTCTTATAGTAAAACTAATAATAACAATGATGCAGCAATTTATGGAGGTATTTTCGGTAGTATTGCGTTCCTTGGGACCGTCGTTGGCGTTATTGGCTATAAAAGGGGGTGGTGGTGCAAGAAGAAAAATAATAAAGCCAATCCCCAGATAAATAATAAAAGTACCAAATATGCACTTCCCGATCAAATATCCAAAAAAATGGAGGAAAATATGAAAGGAAACAATAAAGTTGTTGAAATTTTATCAAATCAAAACGATGAGCATAGCCTCAATGGTAATACAGACTCAGAAAGAACAACAAAAAATGTGCCACACAGTATTTACACACAAAATAGCAAACTCTATAACCAGGATGGCATTACTGTGAAGGTCAGTCAAGGGGACTTTCAAGACAAAGAGGGGAACAGGGAACAAGACAAAGAGATAAATTTATAATGCAAATTATATTATATGTATCATAATCATCTAAATATGATATTTTATGTTAGATTTTATCAAAGATATCGAAACAAATTTTGCAGATAAAAAAGCTATAGATTTTTCATTAGATGGAATAAAAAAGGCTTTGGAGATTCTTGGAAATCCCGAAAAAAAGCTACAAAACGTAATACACGTCGCAGGAACAAATGGAAAAGGATCAGTTGTAACTTTTTTACACTCAATTCTAACAAAATCCGGTTATAAAGTTCATAAATATACCTCGCCACATATCGAAATTTTCAACGAAAGAATTACAATTTACAATAGGCTTATAATAGACGAAGAAATTTTACAAATCAAAGATGAGATTTGGAATAAAATCAAAGATTTGAATCTAACATTTTTTGAAGTTACAACGGTTATAGCATTTTGTGCATTTGTAAAAAACCCAGCAGATTTCGTAATTTTAGAAACCGGACTTGGCGGAAGGCTCGATGCAACAAATGTTTTTGAACATAAGCTTTTCTCGGTAATTACCTCGATTTCACTTGACCATCAGGCAATTTTGGGTGAAACTTTGAGTAAAATCGCAGCTGAAAAAATGGAAATTATCAAAGGAGGTAAATATTGCGTATCGTCTTTTTTTGAAAAAAATGAGGAAATACTAGAGATGATCGAAGAAAAATCTGAAAAATATGACTCAAAACTTTATGTTGCACGAAAAACTTTCTTGGCAAACGGCTCAAGTGAGGAAAATTTTAATTTTAAATTCAATGAATTCGATTTTAAATTAAAACACCTTAAATCAGGAATCTCGGGACTTTGGCAAATTGAAAATGCTTCAATTGCAATTGCGGTTTGCGCTATCTTAAGTTCTTGTGAAGGGTTTGAAAAAATTACGCAAAACTCAATCAATATCGGTATTTTATCCACAAAAATCAAGGGACGCATGACGGAACTTAATAAAGCTGAAATGCAAAAAATATTTCCAAAAAATACAAAAAACTATAAAGTAATACTCGATATAGCGCACAATATAGATGGAATTACAAAGCTTTGTCAGGAAATTGCGAAAAAACCAAAAATAATTCCAAAAATAGCAATATTTTCACAATTAAAGGATAAAAAAAACGATTCTATATATGAAATAATTGCAAAATCGGGATTTGAAGTAATTTATTGTCTTGAAATAAATTCTCCCAGAAAACTTGAGATTCACGAACTAGAATCTGGTTTTGAAAAATTTCTCGATAAAGAAAAAATATTTCCACTGAATGAATTTAACGAGATATTTACACATATCAAATCGAAATTCAATGTATGTGATATATATATATTCGGCTCAAATTTCTTGGTTGCAGACTTTTATAGCTTTATAAAAACAATGCCGAATAAAAACTAATCCTCGCCGTCATCGTCCTTTTTTTTCCTTCTTCTACGTTTTTTTCTAATCGGTTTTGAAATTCTTGTTGCAAGCTTTATGTTTATATATGCACACATTTTCTCATACAGAATATCAAGATAATCCTTCGACAGATCCTGATAATCTTCAAAAAGATGAGTTGCGCTTGGTATTACTTCAAAATCAATTTCTGCCGTCCCATAATCAAGAGATGATACCATTTTTTTTACATCTTCAAGTATTGCAATCGTATCTTTTTCGGGCTGAATAAAAAAACCGGAAATAGGACACGGGTCTAAAAATGCAAAACTTCTATCCTTCGCAGGCGGTGCAACGGCAATAAAAAACTCAATTTCCGGACGACGCATTACGGTATGCATCGCAATCCAAGAGCCGAAAGAAAAGCCACCGATGCAATAGTGAATACTTGATGGAAACTCCTTATGAAGCCAATTCATCGCAGCACTTACGTCCGCAACTCCAGGTCTTTCAGGATGCGGTTGATCAAAATCGGATAAATTACCCTGTGAAGCCCCTACTCCACGAAAATTTATTCTCAAAACGTTAAATCCACAATCTTTATATGCTTTGTATATCGTATATGTAACCTTGTTATTCATGGTTCCACCCGCTAAAGGATCCGGATGCAAAACTAATGCCGTTGGCGCACTTGGATCATTTTCAGTCGCGTCATGAAGCTTTCCTTCGATCATTCCTACACTTCCTTTGAAATAGACAGATTTTGACCTTGACATTATAAATTTAATCCAATATATTATATATATAACCACAAATAATAATTTGTCAAGTAAAATGAAAAAATATGTTTTAATATTCGGCATCAAAAGACTTGGAAGTGATATCGCAAAGCATTTCGCCAGCCTTGGTTTTGACTTGATTTTAGTATACAATAAATCGGAAAAAGAAGCCACTTCACTACAAAAAGATATTATTGAAAAATTTTCGTGCGAAGTAATTTTAAAACAAGCTGATTTAACCAAAAAAGATCATATTGAATCTTTATTTTCCGAGATCTTGGATAAAAAAATTGAAATAATTTGCCATCTTGCTTCCGAAATTAAATTTGATGATTTATCAAGTGATGACATTATTGAAAATTTATATAATAGCCTTGATATACACGCGATTTCCCTGTTTCAAATTGCAAAATTTGTGAGAAAAAATAAAATAATTTGTGATATTTTTGCTTTTATAGACTCTGATCTAAAATATAAAACCAAACATTTATCATACTCTATAGGGAAAAAAGTATTACATGAAATGATATCTTTTTTAGCACCACAACTTGAAAATATCGCAAGAATTAATGGAATTTCCCCCAGCTTGATTAGTGAATATCCAATGCTTGATCAAAAATCAAAAGCAACCGAAGTAATTGATCAAAAAAAACTTACAAAGTATGATATAAAAATTGAAAATATCATAAATACCATAGACTTTCTCTTGCAAAATAAATGTATAAACGGACAAATTTTTAATATCAATCAGGGTAGTAATATTTCTTGACTATTATAATATATATTACATAATATCCTGCATACATCACTCAAATGTCGGAAAATAAGAAGAAAAAAGTTGTAACCGATAAAATAAAAAATAATATGAAAGCAAATATCGGTCGAAGAAAAGAGGCAATTAAAAGCATGCAAGATTCACCTTCCGTAAATCGCTCTTCGTCTTTGGCTAAAAAAATTGAGAAAAATGAAAATACTTGATATATGCTAGGCGAACTATTTATATTAAATGAAATCGAACTTTGGAAAATAATATTTGTGTTTTTCGGGGGAATTTTAGCATCTTTCATAGGGACGGCCGTTGGTGGAGATGGATTTGTATATTTGATGTGTACAAATATCTTGAATCTTCCAAGTATAAAGATTTTCGGTTGCTATAAATGGTTTGCAGCAATAAACGCGAGCTACTCGATCATAAAATATAAAAAACAAAAATCAATCACAGCCTATAAATTTTTCAAATTTTGCTTCCCATACGGAATTTTACTTTGGATTCCATCTGCATATATAGGTTCAGTATTATCAACAAAATACGCATCTTACATGCTAAATTATATCCTGCCATTTATAACTATTTCGCTCGCACTCTATAAAACTTTTGCAAAACCAAAAATAAGACCGGCCAAAAGACGTATGTCGCCTCGTATTTTTTTCTATGTAATCGTTACACTGATATTCTTCTATATAGGGTTTTTCGGACCAGGATCCGGAACTTTTGTGATACTTTTAAGTAGCTATTTTTTATCATTTTCACTAAGAAACGGAAGTGTATTAGGAAGACATATAGATCTTTTTGCGAATTTGGTTTCAGTTATAATATTTACATTTAGCAAAAATTTATATATAGATCTAATTTTACTTATGGCCCTAGCTGGAGTGATCGGCTCAAAACTCAGCATGGAAGCAATGAAAAAACACAGCGTAAGATTTCTCGAAATACTCTTAATTGTAATGCTATACTTTATTTCATGCGTTTATTTTTACCAAATTTTCTTTGCGGATCAGAAAAAATGTTACCAAATGGAAAATAAATTCGGAAAACAAAAATGGATTAAAACAAAGATTAATACACGTGATGAATGTTTTACGATGGATAGCTGCTCTGATGGACTTGGAAAATCAGGTGGTGAATGCTTTAAATGGGCAAAAAGTGCAAATCAAGAAGGTGACCCTTGGTGAAGCCTTTCTTGGTAAAATTTTAAATTCTCACGATAAATCTTTTCTTTTATATCAAGACCGGAAAGCTCATGTATATTAACTTTTGGTGGAATAACTTGAGATAAAAATTGTAATTTTTTAAGTTCACGTTCAATATCATCAAAATTAAAAATGATATTAATTGCGGCATTTTTGATATTTTGCGTTCTTGCTAAAACCTCACAAACATCGCTCCCATATTGATTTTTAGCAACTTTTATTATATTTTTTTGCTCCCTTGTAAAACTTTTTTCAACAAAATGTTTATTTTTATCAGAATAAAATAATACGGCAAGTCTTAAAAACTCCGGCTTGATATCAAAAAAAAGTAGCTTTTCTTTGTCAAGATCGTCTATTTTTTTAAACAAAACCTCGTTAAAATCTATTCCAATAGAAGAAAATATGTCACAATTTTTCATTTTTAATACGATTTGATATGATTTATTTCTAAACATTTTCAAAAACTCCCAAATAAAACGATTTATTGAAATTTTATCGAGATTTATAGCCATTTCTTTACAAACTTTGAAGATTTCTTCATCAAAATCACCAAAAATTGCCGCAAATCTAAAATATCGAATAATTCGTAAAAAATCTTCTTGTATTCTTGTTTTTGCATCTCCAATAAAACGGATTTTCTTATTTTTTAAATCCGAGATCCCATTATGAAAATCTAAAATATCTCCATTCAAATTCATGTACAGCCCATTAACCGTAAAATCTCGCCGCCTTGAATCCTCAGTAAAACTTTTACAAAATGAAACCTCCGCAGCACGTCCAAACGTCTTCATATCAAGTCTACACGAGGTTATTTCAAATTTTTCACCGCTTTTTTTATCAAATAAAATTAAAGTACCGAACTCCCCCCCTCCAACATCCAAAACTTCGATAAAATGTAAATTTTTACATATTTTTCTAACTTCACTTGGATTTGCCGTCGTTGAAAGATCAATATCAGTTTCATTATTTGCGATGTTTAAAATCGCATCTCGAACAAATCCACCAACGATTTTAATCTCAAAAGAATTTTTTAAAAACTCACCCTCAATTTCCATTAAAAGCTTTATTTTATCGGACTTTAATATATTGTATATATCAATCATTTTAAGCTTGCATATTAGATATTTATATTTATAATTGGTTTGAATAAATTGCAAGATATGAATAAAAAAAGTTTAATATTGCTAATTTTACTTATCGCAATGCCCGCATGTACAAAGGCGAAAAAGCCGTATTTTAACATGCCTTGGGGATATTTTGAAGCAAAAGATAACGAAGTCAAGCCTCAAAGAAAATCAAATATAGTACCAGTAAAACAAAAGATTGTTATCAAAAAAGCACCAATCAAGACAAAAACAAACAAAGCAAAGCCTACCAAAGTTAGTAAAAAAATAGTAAAAAATAAAGTAGGCATACTCAAGCCTCAAAATAAAATTGAGAAAAAAGATGATAAAACAATAATAATAGCAGCAAGAAACGCCGGCTCTGAAAGTTACAAAATTGCGGGAAAGGTTTGTGAACATATAAATAAAGATAAATCAAATGATTTGCGATGCCTTGTTGAGCCCGTTAGCTCAATAAAATACGCTATTATCAATGAAAAAAATTATGATTTCATTGTTTCAAAAACCTCAATTGAAGCACTTTACACGGGTAATAAAAATTTAAAATCTGCCTTCTCTTTATATCCGGAATCTTTAACTTTGATCGGTGGTAAAGATGCAAAAATATCAAAAGTTTCAGACCTGAAAGGCAAAACCGTGTTCATGGCAAATAATGGAAATGATTTAAAAATAGCTCTTTCCAGATTACTTTCGTATCATGGAATGTCCCTTAAAGATGTTAAATTTGTACAGGGATTTCAAATGGGCCAAGCACTTTGCAATGGACAAATCGATGCTATTTTTGCCGATATCAATCATCCAAATGCCGATATTGATGAGTTCATACATGTATGTGGTGTAAATATTATTGACATGCAAAAAGATATCGTAGCAAAACTTGTGAGAAATTACGATGAGTATATAGCGGTAAACATTGCAAAATCATTGTATGAAAACCAAAATAGCGAAATATATTCTTTCGGAGTTATGACAAATCTCATTGCCACATCGAGAGTAAAGGAAGAGACGGTATATAAGGTTGTAAAATCAGTATTTAACGATTTGCAGAAATTTAAAATCAGTGATAAGGCATTACTTGATTTAACAAAACAAGAAATGGTTGCACCAAAAAATGGACTTATGCTCGAAATACATCCGGGTGCAATGAAATATTACAAAGAAACTAGACTTAAAAAATGATTATAATCGGAGTCGATCCATCTCTTAATTCCTGCGGATATTGTCTTTTGGAAACAGACTCAAGCTCAATAAGGCTACTTGAAGTTGGAAATATTAAATCTAAGAAAGATGATACTTTTTTTGAAAAACTCGCAAGAATAAAGCTTGTCTTATCAGAAAAAATTGATAATTTTACACCAAATGTTTTTGCAATTGAGGAAACTTTTGTAAATATCAATCCACAAAGCTCATTAAAACTTGGGATAACACGTGGAGTCTGTCTTTCTTGCGTTCTTGATAAAAATATAAAAATTGTGGAATATTCCCCAAGGTTTGTAAAAAAATCCCTTACCGGAAGCGGCTCGGCTGATAAAATACAGGTTTCCAGAATGATAAATATGTTGATCCCGAAAAATGATGCAAAAAATGACGACGAAAGCGATGCAATTGCGATTGCGATATGCGCATATCTTGATAATTCTTTACTACTTGATAATTCTTTACTAAAAACATGATATTTGAAAGCATCCACGAATATGTAAAAAATCAACAAAAAACAGGAAGGCTTTTGGGAATAGATTGGGGCAAAAGAAAAATAGGAATTGCAATAAACGATACACAAAATATTATTTCATCACCACTTGAAACCCTACAAAATGATATCAATATTTATGACAAGATACAAAATATCGTGCAAAAAAATGCAATATATGCGATTGTAATCGGATTCCCACTTGATCAAAATGGAGAATGGAGTGAAAACTGTAATGAGGTATATAAGTTTGCTGAAAATATTTTAAATATACAAAGTATTGATATTATACTATCTGATGAACGCATGACAACCCGTGCATTTGCAACGTCCAGTCTGTCTTCCGGAAACTTTGGCAAACAATCTTTAATTGCATCAAAAACAAACAGCGGAGGAAGAATTAGCCAGAAAAAATCCTGGAATACAATACAAAAAAATGATAAATATACAAAATTTGACGAAGATTGGAAAAAAAATGCAATGAATGGACTTGACAAAAAAATAAAAGTAAGTTTAAATAGCTTTGATTATAAAAACGACGATGCTGGCGCTGCGTGTCAGATTTTAGATGATGCAACAACCTTAATAATGTCTTTGAAATGCGATTGATATTGATTCTTACATTAACTTTTATAATGCCAAACGTCGCAAATGCGAAGAAAAACTCAGATTTTGAAATAGCATTATTTGACTGTTTTATGAGATATTCGGATCAACGAAATAAAGAGGGCGATGGCGAAGCTTATTTAAACTTTAAAAAACGTGCATATAAAGTGCTTAAAACCGATGAAATTAAGCCAACGAATCCGCTTGAAACAGGAATGGATCCCACAAAGGGACTTGATGAAGCAATGATTTCATATCGAAGATTGTTGCGTCTTACAAATAATCCGGAATACATTAAACAAAATCCGGATATAATAGCACATCTTCATTGCCAGTTTGATATTTGGATGCTTGAATCCGAAAGCGATTGGAATACAAAAGTCCATATCGAAGAGGCAAAAAAATCCTTCTTGCATAACATTGAAAGCCTTGAAAATCAATATTTCGCAGAAACGACAGACGATCAAATAGATAAATTAGGTGTCCCTTCAGAACAAAACCTTGGATTTACAGATGGACAATGCCTAACACTTCTTTTCGATGAAAGAAAATATCAAATAAATGATATATCAAGCGATATTGTTGAAAAAATTCTCGCAAAACGTAAGGATTTTAGCCCATACGGAATATTGATTACAGGTTTCGTCGATTGGAACAAAGAAGGGCATTATGCAATGATTTCAGCAAAAAAAAGAATGGTTACAATTAAAGATTTTTTAATAGCATCCGGCGTTAAAAAAGAAAAAATTACCGGTGATATTGTTGAAATTTTAACGAAAGAATGCAAAGAAACAAGGAATATCAAAACGAGAATTTGCGTCTTTAATATACTAAAACACGGAAAAATTGGTAAGCAATTTCTAAATATAATTGATTTTAGCGAAGATGGCACGAAAAACCCTAAAGAAAAAATAAAAAAAGGATGATTTTTAAAATATCTATGGTATAGGATATCTGGATACCTGTTTATATGAAGAAAATTCTTGTTTTAAAAGATTCGCGAAACGCAAATACAACGCAGTCTTTATCCCTTGCAAATGCAATCTCTCTTGAATTAAAGGGTAAGTGCAAAATAGATCAAGTGGAGGCAAAATTTAATGTATTGGCAAATTTACCAAACTTTTCATTCATATCAAACCTAACGTCACAAATTAAAAAACCGGTTTTCTCTGAATATGATATTATAATCGGGTGCGGAAGAAGGCTTGCAAACGCGATTTTATATGCAAAAAGTAAATATGGTGGAAAGAATATCAAGACAATTGCAATCTTAAATCCGGAAATGTCATTTAAAAATTTCGACCTCGTAGTTCTTCCAAAGCATGATGGAATATTATCTTCAAAAGATAATAATGTCGTTAATACAAATGGAGCTATGTGTTATTTTCCTGATGATTTTTTTCAAACGGAGAAGGAAAAATTTGCGGAAATTTTACAGCGTTTTCACTCGCCATTTATCTCAATTGTA